>JAEETG010000118.1 GCA_016290255.1 Clostridia bacterium | reverse complement strand
CCTTGATATTTTGCAATTTCTCTTTGACCATATAAATTAAATCCAAGAGCAGCAAAAATAACAAAGTATGAAATAAGGGAACAAGAAAAGCTATATTGGCCAACACCCACAGGAAGCAAAACTCTTGAAATATATGGGGTAACAATTAAAGGAACAATAATCAAAAAAATTTGATACAATGCATTAAACGCATAATTTTTTAAAATAGTTTTTTTACTATTTTTTGTTTGACTGTTGTCTTGTTTTGTTTCTTCATTTTGATTTTCTGTTTGCCCTAAATCATCTTCATTCAAAGATAATTTTTCATCTATAACAACTTCTTCCTTTTCGGTTTTTTCTTCCATCGCTTCTTCCCCTACATTTCCATTCATAACATTATATCACAATTATTAACTTCTTGTAACATTTTTTAATAAAAAAATTAAAAACAATGTGGTTTTAATGAAAATTCATACAGTATTATTGCACATTCAAACAAAAAACAGCCAAATAGGCTGTTTTTTATGTGTTTTTTGCGTTTTTTTGTGTTTTTTGAACACTTTATTTTGCAAATGGTTATGCGTTCATTTTTTCGCGATATTTTGTGATTGCACGTTTATCGTGGTCTAGAATAATTTTTCTAAGCCTTATGCTCTTTGGAGTAACTTCCAAAAGTTCATCATCATTCAAAAACTCTATGCACTTTTCAAGGCTCATAAGTTTTGGTGGAATGAGGTGAAGTGCATCATCAGAAGCTGCCGCTCTCATGTTTGTTAGTTGTTTCTTTTTGCAGACATTGATGACAAGGTCGTTCCCTTTTGGGGTTTCTCCAACAATCATTCCGCCATACACCTTGTCGCCCGGTTTAACAAAAAGTGTTCCTCTTTCTTGAGCGTTTGCAAGGCCATAGCCAACACACTCACCTTTTTCGTGAGCAACAAGTGCTCCACAGTTTCTTCTTTCAATCTCACCTTTATAGTAATCATAGCCATAGTGAACACTGCTCATAATTCCTTCTCCGCGCGTGTCTGTTAGAAGTTCAGACTTATAACCAAACAGTCCACGGCTTGGAATCAAGAATGTGAGTTTTGTTCTAGAGCCTTGTTGTTTCATGTCAACAAGTTCACCTTTTCTTAGCCCCATTTTGCTCATAACGCTTCCAGTGCAGTCATCTGGAACATCAACAACAAGTTTGTCTATTGGTTCCATTTTCTTTCCATTTTCGTCATACTTAAACAAAACTTTTGGCATTGAAACTTGGAATTCATAACCTTCCCTTCTCATGTTTTCAATCAAAATTGAAAGATGCATTTCTCCTCTTCCGCGAACGCAAAATGCGTCTGCTTTGTCTGTGTCTTCAACCTTGAGTGACAAATCTTTCACTGTTTCTTTATATAATCTTGCTCTTAGGTGACGGCTGGTTACAAACTTTCCTTCTGTTCCGGCAAAAGGACTGTCGTTAACCATAAAGGTCATTTCAACACTTGGCTCACTGATTTTCACAAACTCAAGTGGGGCAATGTTTTCTTGGTCACAAATTGTGTCTCCAATCATAATGTCACCAAGACCAGCAACACAAACGATGTCGCCAGCACTTGCTTGTTCTGTTTCTGTTTTCTTCATTCCATCAAAGCAGAAAAGTTGTTGCACTCTAAGTTTTTCCACTTTTTCTTTGTTATAGAAGTTTGTCACGGCAACAGTTTGACCAACTTTTATCTTTCCGTTTTCAATTTTTCCAACGGCGAGTTTGCCCAAGAAGTCACTGTGCTCTGTGTTTGAAACAAGCATTTGAAGTGGCTTAGAGTCATCTCCTTGAGGTGCATCTATGTGGTTTATGATTTCCTCAAAAAGTGGAATCATGTTGTTTCCAAGCTCGTTTTTGTTTTTTGAAGCAACTCCCATTCTCGCACTGGCATACAAGATTGGGCTGTTTAGTTGGTCATCACTTGCATTAAGATCGAAAAGAAGTTCTAGTATTTCATCTTCAACTTCATCAATTCTTTTGTCTGGACGGTCGATTTTGTTGATAACAATGATAACTTTAAGGTTCAAACTCAAGGCCTTTTCCAAAACAAATCTTGTTTGTGGCATTGGACCCTCAAAAGCATCAACAACCAACAAAACACCGTCAACCATTTTTAATGCCCTTTCAACCTCTCCACCAAAATCGGCGTGGCCGGGAGTATCTATCACATTGATTTTGTAGTCTTTGTAGTGAATTGCTGCGTTTTTGGCAAGGATTGTGATTCCTCTTTCTCTTTCCAAATCGTTTGAATCCATCACTCTGTCGCCAACTTCTTGGTTATCTCTAAAAACTCCACCTTGCTTTAATAATTCATTCACAAGGCTTGTTTTACCGTGGTCAACGTGAGCAATGATCGCAATATTTCTTATTTTATCTCTTTCCATTAATATCTCTTTCCCCTAAAACTAACACTTTTTTTGTTAATTTTTAAAATAATGGTATTATTTTATCATAAACAAAACAAAAAGTAAATAAATGTTTGAAAAAATTTATAATAAAAATTGCTTGCGTTTGTTTCAAACTAAAAGATATAATAAATATAAAGAGCGAGAGGAAAAATATGGAATTTGATAAAGTTATTGAAAGGCGTGTTAGCGTTAGGCACTATTCACAAAAAGAAGTCACCATCGAACAAGTTAAAGAAATTGTCAATGCTGGGAGAAAAGGCCCAAGTGCCAAAAACAACCAACCATACCTTTATGTTTTGGTAAACGAAAAACAAAAACAAAAAATTGTCGAAGAAATGAAAAAAATTGACCCAATTGTTGAGCCATCAATCCAGGACTCAGCAAGATGCGTTGAAGAGGCCAGCAGATTACTGCTTGTTTTTATGCAATATGATAAAATATATCTTCGAAGTAACTTTATCTCACTTGGGGCCAGTGTTGAAAACTGTTGTTTGAAAGCTGCCGACATGAAGATTGACACCCTGTGGGTTCGCGACGTTATTGCAATCAAAGGTTTTATTGACAAACTTATTAAACCTCCGAAAGATTATTCAATTGAATCATCACTATGTTTGGGATATCGTTCAAAGCCACCATATAGAAAGAAAAAGAAACCTTTAAGGGAAGTTCTTGTTATAAACAAATAAAAAGCTCATTTTTGAGCTTTTTATTATTCATATTCAATCTTAAAAAGAGTTAACCCATTTGCTGGCATTGTTCTTCCAGCGTTGTCTCTTTTTTCACTGGCAAAAATATCTTTTATGGATTTTGCTTCTTTTATTCCAAGCCCAACTTCCACAATTGTTCCAGCAATAATCCGCACCATGTTATACAAAAACCCATTTCCCGAGATAAACAAGTTGTATATGCCTTTTTCATCTTGCTTTAATTTTATGTCATAGATTGTTCTAGTTGTTGTTTTCACATTTGTTCCACTTGAACAAAATGCTTTGAAGTTGTGTGTTCCTTTGAAATACTTTATTGCTTTTTTGGCTGAGTTAAAACTGAACTTTGAATTAACTTTCACCGCATCAAATTCACAAAGAGGCAAAATCACTTCACTTGCATAAAACTTATATACATATGTTTTTTTCTTTGCTGAAAACCTGGAGTGAAAATCTTTTCCAACTTCACAAGAAGACAAAACTTTTATGTCGTCTGGCAAAAACTGGTTTATTGCATAATAAAACTTTTGAGCATCAATTTTGGAGTTTGTTTCAAAGTGAGCAACTTGCCCCAGTGCATGAACGCCAGCATCAGTTCTCCCTGCCCCAAAAAGCTCAACATCTTCTCCTGTTGCTTTTTTGATTGCATCTTCCAAAATGGTTTGAATTCCCATTCCGTTTTTCTGTTTCTGCCAACCATTATAGTTTTTGCCTACATATGAAATTGTTAATTTTATTTTTCTCATAAATTCTTCCTTTTTTGTATATTACCAAAAACCACAAATTTTTGCAAATGTTTGATGTTTGTTTGCCTATTTTTGTTATTTGATATATAATAAAACAATAAATGGAGGAAAGAAAATGAAAAAAATAACTGTTGACGGAAACACAGCCGTTGCAATGAGTGCTTATGCCACAAATGAAATTGCAATCATATATCCAATCACACCAAGCTCACCAATGGCAGAAAGTTGTGACCAGTGGGCTGGGCAAAACCAAAAAAATATTTTTGGTTTCCCAATGAAAATTGTTGAAATGCAAAGCGAAGCGGGAGCTGCTGGAGCTGTTCACGGAAGCCTTTTGGGAGGAGCTCTCACCACAACTTTCACAGCAAGCCAAGGGCTGCTTTTAATGATTCCAAATATGTATAAAATTGCGGGAGAACTTTTGCCTTGCGTTTTCCATGTTTCAGCGAGAGCACTTGCAACCCATGCTCTATCAATTTTTGGAGACCACAGTGATGTTATGGCGTGCAGACAAACAGGATTTTGTATGCTTTGTTCAAACAATGTGCAAGAGGCACACGACTTTGCAACAATTGCCATGATGGCAACACTCAACTCAAGTGTTCCATTTTTGCACTTTTTTGATGGCTTTAGAACATCACACGAAATTGCAAAGATTGAGGTTTTGGATAATGAAGAAATTAGAAGACTTATTCCTTTTAACAAAATTTATGAATTAAGGCAAAGGGCTTTAAACCCATCTCACCCAAAACAAATGGGAACAGCACAAAACCCAGATGTATTCTTCCAAAACAGAGAAAGAAGTTCCGAATATTATTTGAAAGCATATCAAGAAATTAAAAACGCAATGGAAAAATTTGCCCACGCAACAGGAAGAAAATATTCCCCTTATGAATATGTTGGTTCAAAATCAGCAAAAAAGGTTATTGTTATGATGGGAAGTGGCGCCGACACGATGGAAGAAACAATCAAAGAACAAAAACTTAATGTTGGACTTTTGAAAGTTAGAGCCTATCGCCCATTTAACGCAAAAGATTTCTGCAAAGAAATTCCAAAAACATGTGAAGTTATAACAGTTCTGGATAGAACAAAAGAAAATGGAAGCGTTGGAGAACCACTTTACCTTGATGTTATATCTGCTCTATGCGAGCAAGGAAGGCAAGTTAAAGTTTTGGGCGGAAGATATGGCCTTGGCAGCAAAGACTTCACTCCAGCAATGGCTATGGCTGTGATTAACAACACAACAAAAACTGGAAAGAACCACTTCACCGTTGGAATTGATGACGACATTTTGAATTCATCGCTAAAAGTTTTGGATTACAACAAAAACTATGATGGCACAGAATGCTTGTTCTATGGCCTTGGAAGTGATGGAACTGTTTCTGCAAACAAAAACAGTATCAAAATTATTGGTGACAACACAAACCTTTTCGCTCAAGGATATTTTGTTTACGACAGCAAGAAAAGTGGAAGCATCACAATCTCTCACCTAAGATTTGGAAAGAACAAAATTGGTTCACACTATGAAATTCAAAAAGGCGACTTTGTTGCTTGCCACAACGAAAGCTTTATTGGAAAATATGATATTTTATCTCACATTAAAGAAAATGGAACATTCCTCCTAAACTGTGAATGGAAAAAAGAAGATTTGGAACAAAGGCTTCCAAAAGATTTCAAGAAAACACTTTATGAAAAGAAAATCAACTTCTACATCATTGATGGGGTTGACCTTGCAAAAGAGTTAAACCTTAAAGGCAAAATTTCAACAATTATGCAAAGTGCATTTTTCTACCTAAGTGGCATCATTGATTTCAAACTTGCCAAAGAACAAATGAAAAAGATGGCAGAAAAATCATATGGAAAAGCAGGACGTGAAGTTGTTGAAAACAACTTTAAAGCAATTGACATGGCTCCAGAAAAACTTGTGAAGATTGAAATTCCAGAAAAATGGAAAAATGCAAACAACAAACTTGACACTTATGTTTCAAATGAAACAAGTGAGTTTAATGAAAGCATTATAAAACCAATTGCCAAACAACTTGGAAACAGCCTGAAAGTTTCTGCATTTTCGGCTGACGGAAGTGTTCCAACAAACACAACAAGATTTGAAAAACGCGGAATCGCAATTTCTGTTCCAAAATGGATTCCAGAAAACTGTATTCAATGCAACATGTGTTCATTTGTTTGCCCACACGGCGCAATTAAACCTGTTTTGATTGACAAGAAAACAAAACGCCCTGAAACATTTGATTGCATCAAGGCTCAGATGACAGACAAATATGACTTTAGAATTCAAATAAGCCCTCTAGACTGCACTGGTTGTGGAAGTTGCCAAAACATTTGCCCAAGCCTTAAGAAAGCGCTTGTGATGAGTGACGCAACAACACAAATTCAAGAGCAAAAAGAAAATTATGAATTTGCTGAGAAAATTGAAAACGACTTAACAGTTTATAACGAAAACACAATTAAAGGCAGCCAGTTTAAAGAATGTTTGTTTAAGTTTAGCGGAGCGTGTGCAGGCTGTGGTGAAACACCATACATAAAACTTGCAACACAAATGTTTGGTGAAAACATGATTATTGCAAACGCAACAGGCTGCTCTAGCATCTATGGTGGTTCATTCCCAACTTGCCCATATTCACAAAACAAAAATGGCTATGGCCCTGCTTGGGCAAACAGTTTGTTTGAAGACAACGCTGAATTTGGTTTTGGAATGCAGATAGCAAACACAAACCAGAAGAAAGAACTTATTTCTTTGATTGATGAAGCAATCAATCTCAAATCCAAAAACAAAAAACTATTTGAAGAATGGAAAAACACTCTAAATAACTTTAAGGAAAACAACAAAGTTGTTGAAAAACTTATTCCATCACTTGAAAAAGAAATATCTGAAAACACCAAAGAAGACCTAATGGTTGTTCTAGACAAAATTTATGCAAGAAGAGAATTTTTAACTCAAAAATCTGTTTGGATTTTTGGTGGCGATGGTTGGGCATATGACATTGGCTATGGCGGACTAGACCACGTTTTGGCATCAAATGAAGATGTTAACATTTTGGTTTTGGACACCCAAGTTTACAGTAACACTGGTGGTCAGTCATCAAAGGCAACACCTTGTGGGGCTTCTGCAAAGTTTGCAGAAACTGGAAAAACAACAAGCAAGAAAAGTTTGGCACTCATGGCTCTTAACTACCCTAACTGTTATGTTGCACAAGTTGCAATGGGGGCAAACATGATGCAAACACTCAATGCATTAAAAGAAGCCGAAGCCCACAAAGGCCCATCAATTGTTGTTTGTTATTCAACTTGTATTAACCAAGGAATTGACATGTCTAAGGGCATGGAAGAAATGAAAAAAGCAGTAAACAGTGGCTATTGGCACCTGTTTAGATATAACCCAGAAACACAAAAACTAACAATTGACAGCCCACTTGAAATTAAAGATGACTACATTGAATTCACTCAAGGCGAAAGAAGATATAAAAGTTTGATGCAAAAAATGCCAGAACACGCACAAGAACTTTTGGAAAAAGCAAAAGATGACAGCAATAAACTTTTGGAAAAACTGATTCTTTTATCCAAAAAAGGTGAATAAGAAAAATTGCACTTTTGGTGCAATTTTTTTGTTTTTGTGGAAAAGTGGAAAACATATGTTATACTTTTTTAAATTTTTATGCTATACTCTTTTTAGGAGAAAAAAATGAATTTAGTAAAACAAAATTGGACAGAAAAAGATGTTGAGCCCTTTCAAGAATATTTGAAAAGTTTTTCAAAGGGTGAAGAAAAGGCAATGTGGGAAAAACGAATTTGCAACACATCACTTCCGTGCCTTGCTGTTCCTTCCCAAATCATAAAAACACTCGCTAAAGAAATTTTAAAGGGAAATTATATTGAATTTTTGGATCTAAGCATTTGGGAAAATCTTTCAAACACTTTCATTAATGGTTACCTAATTTGCCAAATAAAAGATTTTTCCATTTTTAAAAAATATTTAGACTCATATGTTCAAAAATGTGACAACTGGGCAAGCACCGACACCCTTAAGTTTAAGATTTCAAAAAATAACAAAAATGATTTTTTTAACCTAAGCAAAATATATATAAAGTCAAAAAAACCATTCGTTCGAAGAGTTGGGCTTTTAATTCTTTTAAAACTTCTAAACTTTGAAGAATTTACTAGTGAAACACTTAAAATTGCAGATTCGTTTTTTGATGAAAAAGAATATTATGTTAACATGATGAACGCTTGGCTTATTTGCGATGCATTCATAAAATATAGAGACGAAACATTAAGACTTCTTCAAGGAAAAACACTGAACAAATTCACACAAAACAAAGCAATTTCAAAGTGCAGAGATAGTTTTAGGGTGAGCGAAGATGACAAAGAACTTTTAAAAACTTTTAGAATATAAAAAAACATATTGAGTCTTTCAATATGTTTTTTGTTTTATTGTTTTATTGATTTATTTCAAATATTTCAAAAGATCTGGCAAAACTTCATCTCTTTTTTCATTTGCGTCATGCATAAATTTTTGGAAATTGCTGTCATAGCTCACAGGTTCTTCTCTTGCCATGTTAAGAAGAGTTATGTCCATTCTTGGGTTATAAAGCCCCGCAAAAGTTTGTGCAATATAATATGCAACATCTTCATCTTTCACGTCATAACGCTTTTGCATATACTCTATGTCGATGTCGCTTTCGTCAACATATTCCAAAACTGGAGTGATGAACATTCTAAGCCTGTCAACAGAAAGTTTGCTTCCGTTTGCCATTGCAAGCATTCCCCATTTGTGAGCAAGTGTTAAGTTCATTGGAATAACACCATCAATACCCTTTTTATACATAAAGCACAAATAATCCATTGCACTAACATTTCCTGTGACCGCAAGATCCAAAAGTTCCACGAGGTAGTTCACATATGTTGCCTCAAACTCTTCTTGGCTTATGAACTCACTGTTTTCACGAAGTTTAACAAACATAGTTTTGAGTGCATTGAAAAGTTTTGATTGGTCATCATAACTGATTTTTGTGTAGTCTCTGTAATCAAAGTTCAAAGCATTTTCAAAAACATTTACTTTTTGCTTCAAAACAGGTTTTTTAATCAAATCAACAAATGATCTCTTTTGAGTTTTTTCATTTTTTTCTGTTGTTTTTGCCATATTATTTCTCCTTTTTATGCACTAGGCTTGTTTTGATATCCAACATTAAATTCTAGTTTAAGTGGAATTTCAACCGCAAGGCTTACGCAATTTCCTTCAACATCATCAAAGCCATAAATAATAAGTTTGTAGGTGAAGTTTTTGGTTAGTGGGTTTTCTTGGTCGCCCGTTGTGAACACCAATTCTTGGAATTCATCATCAAGTTCAGCAGTGTTTAGCGTGATAAGACCAGTGTCTGAAATGCTAACTGTGACATAGTTGGTTCTATCTGTGTAGTTTCCATTATCAACAGTCACAAGAATTGCCTTCAAAACTTCTCCACTCATATTTTCGCTTCCACCAGCTGGCATAAATCCATAATTTGTTGAGGTTTTGTTGTTTGTGATATCAATCCAATCACGAATGTCTGCCAAATTTTCTTCTTGAGTAACAGTTGGATCGTTGCTGCTAGCAAACACCATTGACACCATATTTGTTGTTTTAACCTTGTCGGTTGGAATAACAACTCTATAGGTGCTTAGGTTATAGTTTTCAACCCCAACTTGTGTGGTTGTTTTTAATGTCATAGACAAATCAGATTGAATTAAATCCACATCAAGCTTGTATGAGTCCAATGCCTTTAGGGTTTGCCCGATGTGCATTGTGTACACAAGATATATGTTTTTGCCCGCAACATCAGTTTCCCAGCCTTCCAAGAAGAAGAACTTTAGTTTGTTGTCCAGTTCTCTAACCATAATCTTTTTTATTTCATATTGCGATAGCATTCCAGCAAAATTTGAAACATTTATGTTTTGAGGTGATGATGTTGGGATTGCAAGCACCTTATAACCAATGGTTTTTGAACCTGAAATGTCCAAGTTCTCATAACCATGGTCACGTTTGATGGTTAAGTTGTAGTAAACATTTTTAGGGAAATCTAGGCCTTCGCAAAGTTTGAACCAAATTTCTCCACTTGTTTCAACACCTTCTGTTAGAACAACACTCTTAACACCAGCGTTGTAGCTTAGTGCATCTTTTTCATCTTCATCCCAATAATATTGCTCAACTCCGTCAACATCTTGAGATTTAACAATATAGAATTTGCCTCTTTCAACATCTAAGTCTGTCCCCAAAGATGTGATTGTTGTGTTTGCTCCATTATAATATACTCTTCTGCCAACATCTCTTCTGAGAGTTTTTTGATTTTGAGTTAGTTCATTAACAACATCAAAGAATGCATCGATTGATTGTATGTCAACAGCCTTAATTGGCGTTGACAAGTCGGCAATTGGTGAATCCTGACCTTTAATCTTGAACTCAACATGGCATGCGTCATCTGCTCTTGTGTCTGAAACTGTAAAACTTGAATAGTCAGTGCTTGAAACAATATTGATTTTATTTCTTGTTTCATCACCTCTAACTAACCAAGCATCCAAATTGCCTTGTGAGTTTTTCAATGCCTTTTTGGAATTTCCAATAATATAAAATGTTTTGCCATCACCATAGGTGGATGAAGCAACCTCTGCTATGCCTTGAACAATGTCACAAACCTCGCCTTCTTGCACATCATAGAAAAATGCCAAATTAATCAAGCTTTCATTAACTTCAACATTAACCCTGATTTCTGGATCAAAAATAACAACATAGTTATTTTGGTTTTCTGTGGTTAAATCTTTTGGTTCAATGTCATCTCTCATCAAAAAGCCTGTTGCATCAGTAACAGTGAATGGTTGATAAAAACAGTTTAGTGGATTTCCTTCGCTGTCACACAAAACCAATTTTGGCGTTAAAGCAATATTTCCATTGCCAACCGCATAAACTTGCGTTCCAAATGTTGTTGGTGTTTTAACTTGACCTTTTGAAGAAAGCAAAATGATGTCGCTATTAAAGTCTGCTGGCGGTGTTTCCCCGTCGGTTGCAGCAATTTTCTTTTCTGCAAAATAAACCCAAGTGTAGAATAAACTTTGATTTTGTGTTGGATAGATGATTGGCTTTTCTGTTTCTTTTAGGTATTCGATTTTGAGTTCCCTATCAATTGAAAGAACACCTGGTTCAATTATCACATCGTCTCCAACAGAAACGCCAACATCTGTTGAACCAGTTTTTTCTATATAGTCTTTGTCTTGTTTTGCAACATCAACACTAAGTTCTGTGTCGCAAACAAGTTCGTTTAGTTCTGGGTTTTGGTGGTTTGTTTCTGGTTTATTGATGATTGGATTTAAAGTGATCACTCTAAAAGGCCTGTCAACATCTGAAAAACTTGTTTGATCAGAAATATAGAGTAATACTTCTTCACCTTTATACAAAAGCCTATTTGCTGAAATTGTTGCAATTTTGTTAACAACCTTTCCGCCATCATTTTGTTCACTCATTCCAACAACTTGAAGAGGATTCACAAGCCCCACAGCAATTGAATCTAGTGGATTTATGCCATCTTTTTCAAACGCATCGTGATTTGTTTTAAGTTCAGCATAAAGTGATGTGAAATCATTTTTGTATGGGTTGTCGTGACCATTATAAAATCTTGGGATAAGATTAATTCCAAGCCCAACATCAAAGTCACTTGTGTTGCCATTAAAACTAATTGAAACAGGCTTGTTTAACAAACAATCAACAACATATTGATTAAGGTCTGCATCCCAATATTGTTCTCCGTTTGTTATTTCAAAGTTTTCAATTTCATATTTTGCTGTTTCTATCACAATTTCTTTTTCAACACGAGCATAGCCATCCAAAAGTTTTGGAAGTGTGGCGGTCACTGTGACGGAACCAGTTGTTTCGTCATCGGCTCCAACAACTTTTAAGATGTTTGTTCCCTCTTCTATCATTGCTGAATCTGAATTTGTTGTGTTCAGGGTGAACACTGCTTTTTTAAAACTACCCAAAACTGCCGTCGTTGCATTGCTTGGAAATGTTTTCACTCCAAGTTCCAGTTCTGTTCCCTTAATGAAATATCTAAGGCTGTTGTTTTCTTCCCAACCAATTGTGTTGTTTTCTTTTTGAACAACAGTGTAATATTTTCCAGTTCTATATTTTGCTGAACCTTCTCCAACATAAAACATTGTTCTTCCCAAATAGTTTTTTGTTGTGTCGCTAAGGTTTAAAAACTCATCGCTTTCTTCTTTAACTCTTTTTATGCCTTCATACAATATTCCTGCAGTTTTGTTCACAGATTCTGTTAGGTCAACTTTTTGACCGCTAACATCGTTATAGTCATAACCTTTCACAACAATATCAAAGTTCACAACAGGCACGTCAACTTGAACTTTGAGTTCTTGTGCCTGAAGCAAGAGGTCTCCACTTCTTGCGTGAATGTGGCTTATGCCACCTTTTAGATAGAACTCATCTGGGTTTGGGTTCAAAGGGTCATCAGGATATTGCGTGATTGCCATAATGAGGGTTACGGTGTCATTAACTTTCACGTTCAATCGATTGCTTTCAACGGGAATATAGTTTCCATTTTCGTCCAAGAGGATTTGCCCTTTTTCATCTTTTTGAGCAAACCAAACACTTGTTTCTTCTTTTTTTGCTGGGGTGAATTCTGTGCTTGAATTGTTGATGACAACAGTTATTGTTCTTGTGGAATAATCCACAGCACTGTCACCACTCTCTAAGCCAGCAACCTTAAAGTCTATTGACTTAAAAATATCTTCTGTTGAAATGCTGGTTACGTTGTTGTTTGTTGTCACACCCTCGGTGTTTTCTGGCATTGAAATAACAAGGTTGTTAACCTTTTTCTCTGGTTTTCCAAGGCCATTGACACCAATCATAATCCCAATGGCTATTGCCAAAACAACAAACACGGCCACAAGACCATAGCCAACCACTGCCATTGATGATAAAAATCTTTTTTTATCCATATTCCCCCCTGTTTTATTATGCTAAAACAATTTATAATTATGTGTTATCCCAGTTCACCACAAATTGTTTTATTATATCTTCCCCGTTTTTATTAAACACTATGTTAATTGTTGTGAATAAAGTTTCTGATTCAATTCGAATACTTTTTCCCATAACCGTTGGAGTTATGTCATCATTTCCTTCAACATAAGCACTCACTGGATTCATGTCGCTTTCAACATCAAACTCAACAATATAGTATTCATTGTGTGTTTGTGAAACTAAGTTAAAGGAAATTTCATCTTCTTCTATAACTGTTATGTTGTAAAAAAATTCTGCTCCATCAACACTTAAACAAACTGTTGCTGTTCCAGCATTTTTTGCTGTGACTTTTGTTTCAGTAAGGCTCAAAACTCCATTATTATTTTGTAAACTCACCAAAACATCACTGCTTGCATATGCTGGAGAAATGTTTGAAATCATGAAATCTTTTTCTTCATCAACAGAAAGCACGATGTTTGTGTTTGTTTCTTTTTGATAACTTTCTGCCACCACTTTTTCAACACTAAATAAAATCGTCTTTTCAAACACTTTTCCATCTATTGCTGTTGCACTCAGAAAAACGCTTGCGTCCCCACTCTGCGTTGCTTCAAAATAAAACCTATCAGCCGAAAGCCTTTCAAGTTTTAAGTTGCTTGGTTCTGCACTAATTTCATTATAGCAATTTGCATCAAAATTGTCAAAACAAATTATGCCATAAAAATACTTTTTATCTTGTATTGCGAGATCAAAATAGTTGCTATCGCTGTTTATTTTGTGCAGTTCAAACTTCCCTGTGCTTGAGTTTTGCGTCATTCTCGCAAAAGAAGAATCAATTTCGCCATTTAACTCACTCTTCGTTTTGTGTTCTTTGGTTACATAAAGACTAATGTTATTTTCACTTAGATAGGTGTGCGTTTTTATGTTTATGGAACCAGAAACAAACACAGATTCTCCGCCCTGCCTTTGAAGAATTATGCTAATAAAGCTTTCTCCACTTCCAAAAACTTTGATTGGAACTAAAATTGTGTTTGCCGTTCTTTCAATTTGATAATCAAGATTTGAAAACACATTCCACTTTTGATTATCATTTGCTTTTGAAATATTGTAGTGAGAAATATCTTGATTTGAAGTTAGTTTCAAATAATAATCTGGTGCTACGGAATTTTCGTTTAAAAACAAATCATAGGTTTCTTGTTTGTTTAGTGGTTGTTTGTTTTTGTCACACAATTCAATGTTTAAATTTTTCACCTTTTCAAGAATAACCACTTTTGCCGCCTTTGGAACATACGAAAATTTGTTTTCAGTTTGGTCATATCCACTGACTGCCTTAACAGTTAAAATCCCCTCGCCAGTTTTTTGTGGAACAATTGTGTTTTTGCTTGTTTGGAAACAAAGTGGATTTGAACTTTCGCAAAATAAGTCCAAATTATATTCACCACCTTGAGTTACCACATTGCAATCAATGCTCTCTGGCTCCCCAACAAAGAACACATATTCATCTTCAAGTTCAATGTCGGTTGCAAAATGTGGTGTTAAAACAACAACAGTTATGCTTTTAGAATATTTTTTGTTGTCTTTAACATAACTTATTGTAACTTTTGTTTTTCCTTCATTTTTCGCGACAACATCACCCGTTTCGCTGTTATAGTCAATAATGTTTTTATCCCACTCAATGTTATATTGAACATTTGACTCAATTTTTATATTTTTGGAACTTAAGTTTGTTCCTTTCATTAAAACAATTTCATCTTCGCTCACAAAATAGCAAAAAGGGTCTGCTGATTTGCAGCCAACAAAACATAAACTTGTTATTATCAAAAAGCCCAAAAGCATTATAACTAGGCAAATTTTATCTTTTGTTTTTATCATACAAAAATTATACTAAATATAAAAAATCGTGTCAATACATAACACGATTTTTGTTTCTAATTACTGTTGTTTCTGCTTCTTCTGTTGTCTGCAATATTGTCGATTGCAATAACTAAAGCCACCAAAAAGGCGTCTTCTGTGTCATCAAAAATGTCAAGAACAAAAGAATCTCTAACAATTGTGAAATCTCTTGTTATCTTTCCAATGTTTTTTCCATTTTTTTCAATATCCATTGTAAACTTTGGAAACTCTGAGAAATTTCCTTTAATCACAATATCATCTTGATAACCTTTCAAAACATATCTGCTTCTAATGTCGAAATCATTGTTGGTGAGCATTGCAATTTTTTGTTTTGAATCATCATACAAAAAACAACTTGTTGAAATGAAATGCCAAAACTTGTTGCGGACAATATATCTAAGTTTTCCATCTTTATCAATTATTTTTTTCTTATGTGTTGGGCTAATCCATTTCCCTTTAACTTTGAAAACCTTGTTTCCTTCTTCATCCAAAACAAATGATGAACCAGTAAATGTGAAAATTTTATTTTTTATAAACAATCTCATATTCTTTTCCTCCTTTAAATAACCAAAAAGCAAATGCCAACTGCAAGAGCAATCCAAGCAAGAATTTTGGCAAACACAACCCACTTAAAGCGTTTCTTTGCAACTAGGTCTATTTCTTTTTTGTTTTCTTTTTCTTCAATTTCAGTGCTAGAGTTATTAACAACAATCGCTTTTTCACCTTTTCGGTCAAATGACAAATCTATTTGAGTGTCGGCATTTAGTGTGAGCATTGCCTCATATGACAAGGTGTAAAAATTGCCTTTCCCTCGAAAATCCAAAAGCCCGAACAAAGAAAACACAAAATAGAATATTTCATAGAGCCACCAGTTTTTAAGCGTTAAATCTTGCCTTTTGTATATTTTGATGCTGATTTTATTCTTTTCTGTTTGACCTTTAAAAACTCTGTTGGCAAAGGAATCTCTTTTTGCTTTTATCAGTTTGTCATCCAAAAAAATAAATGTGTTTTTGGGAACTCCCTTAACTTTTAAACTTATGTTGTTCATGATTATAGCCCTCCTTTAAAGGAAAACTCAAAAATAACACAGAAAACAAGTATTACAATGCTGATTGAAAGCCAAACAATTTTTGCAACCTTGTTTTCATTTTGGCTCTTTGCAAGAAGTGCTATCGACAAAGCAGCAGCAGCCAAAGCAGCAATGCCCACGTATGGCATAACTAGATATATTTTTTCCAAAAACTCTGTGATTGTTTTTGAACTTTCAAACATTGGCCCAAACCAACTCCACGCTTTACCAAAATCTGAAACAGCATAGATAACACCCAAAGTTACAAGAGTTGCAAAAATAAGCACACAGAACAAGCACACCGCCAAAATGGCGGTTGTTAGCCATAACAGAAAATAACTAACAATGAGTGCAATTGAGAAAAATGTTGCAGCAAAAACAAGTGATGCCAAAACATTTGAAAAATTGTTTAAAACCATATATTTTTCAACAGTTTGCAAACTTATTTCGCCATATGATTTTTTCAAATCTAAATTAACTACTTTCAAATTTTTTTCCTTTTTGTTTTTTTTAATATAACATATATTAAAACGATTTGTAAAGCAATTTTAAATGATTGCCAAAATCCTTGAATAAAATGCAACAAAAAAAAGACTAGCATAATGCTAGCCTAATTTTTTATTTCTTTTTAGGTTTTGTTTTCTTTTCTGCAGCACCATCTTTGAATGCATCAATTGTTTCTTTTGCTGAAGCAACAACGTTTGCAAGGTTTGTGAGTTCACTTGGAATAATAAGTTTTGTTGCATTTCCATCGGCAACCTTTTGCATTGCCTCATATCCCTTTAGGGTTAAATATGCTTTGTCTGGCTTTGATTGAACAATCAGTTTAATTGACTCACTCATACCTTCAGCCTCTTTAATTAGAGCAAGTCTCTTTGCTTCCGCTCTCAAAATTGCAGCTTCTTTCTCACCTTCTGCAATCAAGATGTTACTCTTTTTCTCACCTTCTGCAATCAAGATTGCCTCACGCCTTTCTCT
>JAEETG010000117.1 GCA_016290255.1 Clostridia bacterium | reverse complement strand
CTTTTGTGGGAAATTGTTGACAACTCAATTGATGAGATATCAAACGGTTTTGGAAATAAAATTGTTGTCACTTTGTTTAAAGATGGAAGTGCTCAGGTTGAGGATAACGGGCGTGGTATCCCTGTTAGTCCACATCCACAACTAAAAGTTCCTGGTGTTGAAGTTGTGTTCACTCAACTTCACGCTGGTGGTAAATTTGGAAATGAAAACTATAGTTATTCTGGTGGACTTCATGGGGTTGGTGCGTCAGTAACAAATGCTCTTTCCAGATGGCTTACTGTTGAGGTGTGCCGTGATGGAAGCAAATATGCAATGCGATTTGAAAGCATCAGCAAAGGTGGGAAAATTAAGAGTGGAACAGTTGTTGAACCCCTCAAAAAAATTGGAGCATCTGACAGTTTTGGAACAAAAGTTAGATTTTTCCCAGATGACAGAGTGTTTGAGGACATCACATTTAGCCACGATGTTGTAAGTTCAAGGCTTAGAGAACTTGCCTTTTTGAACAAGGGTATTGAAATTGTTTTGATTGATGAAAGATATAAAAGAAATGAAAAGCAAACATTTAAATATAATGGTGGGCTTAAGGATTTTGTCACATATCTAAATTCAAACAAAACAGTTGAACACCCAAATCCAATTTATATTTCTGGGAAAAGTGATTTGATTGAACTTGAATGTGCTTTTCAATACACAAATTCCTACACGGAAAACATTTTTAGTTATGTTAACAACATTCCAACAAGTGAGGGTGGAACGCATGAAACAGGGCTAAAAAGTGCCATCACAAGAGCGTTTAACGATGTTGCAAGAAGATTGAACCTTTTGAAAGATAAAGAAGAAAACCCACTTGGAGAAGATTATCGAGAAGGGTTAACCATAACTCTTGCAATCAAGATGAGAAATGTTCAGTTTGAGGGTCAAACAAAAACAAAACTTGGAAACCCAGAGATTAAAGGTGAAGTTGAAAACATTGTGTATAATGGTCTTGTAACACTTTTCGAAAAGAACGAAAACAAACAAGTTTTGGAACTTGCAATCAAAAAGGGTAAAGCAGCAGCAAAAGTTAGGGAAGCTGCAAGAAAGGCAAAAGAAATCACAAGGCAGAAAAACAGCATTGAAAACAGCAGCCTAATTGGAAAACTTGCAAGTGCAAGTGGCAGAAAACCAGAACTAAATGAACTATATATTGTTGAGGGAGACAGTGCTGGTGGAAGTGCAAAGCAAGCAAGAGACCGATCATTTCAGGCAATTTTGCCTCTTAGAGGAAAACCTCTTAATGCTGAAAAGAAAAGATTAAGCCAAGTTCTTGCCAATGAGGAGATTAGAACAATTATTTCTGCTCTTGGAACTGGTATTGGAGAAGATTTTGATTTGTCGGCACTAAAATATCACAAAGTTATAATTTTGTCTGATGCCGATCAAGATGGAGCACACATAAGAGCAATACTCATGACATTTTTCTTTAGATACATGAAAGAGCTTGTCACAAATGGACATTTGTTTATTGGCCTTCCACCACTATATAAAGTTGAGAAGAAAGATAAAGTTGAATATGTGTATAGCGACCAAGAACTTCCAGAAGTTTTGGAGAAATTTGGAAAGGGTTACAGCATTCAAAGATATAAAGGTTTGGGTGAAATGAACCCAGAACAACTTTGGGACACAACAATGGATCCAAGAAAAAGAACACTTCTTCAGGTGACTGTAGAAGATGCTGCAAATGCTGAACTTATGATAACAACTTGGATGGGAGATGACATTGAAGCAAGAAAGAGTTACATAAGCGAGCATGCAAACTTTAATAAAAATGACAATTTTGCAGACAAAAAGTCTAATTAAAAGGGTAAGCAATGAAAAAAAATCAAGAAGTAACAGATGAAAATCAAATGGGCAATTTGGGGAAAGTTATAACTGGTTCATTAGATGAAGTTATGCATAATTCCATGATGCCATACAGTGAATATGTTATTTTGGATAGAGCTCTTCCAAGAGTGGAAGATGGCTTAAAGCCAGTTCAAAGAAGAATACTTTATTCCATGATGGAACTTGGCCTTGAGCCAGATAAGCCATACAGAAAATCAGCGCGTATCGTTGGAGACTGTTTGGGTAAATATCACCCACACGGTGACACATCAGTTTATGATGCAATGGTTAGAATGGCACAAACTCACAATATGAGTGAAATTCTTGTTCAAGGTCACGGAAACTTTGGTAGCAACGATGGTGATGGAGCGGCAGCCATGCGTTATACTGAGGCAAAACTTGCTCCACTTGCCATGGAACTTTTGCGTGATCTGGACAAAGACACTGTTCGTTGGCAACTAAACTTTGATGACACATTAAAAGAACCTGAAATGCTTCCAGGGCGTTTTCCAAACCTTTTGGTTAATGGTGCTTCTGGAATTGCTGTTGGGCTTGCAACAAACATTCCACCACACAACCTGGGGGAAACAATTGACGGAGTTGTTGCCTACATTGACAATCCAAATCTTAGCCTTCAAAGCCTTATGCACTACATAAAGGCTCCAGATTTTCCAACTGGTGGAAACATAATACTCACAGACCTTGAAAGAGCCTACACAACTGGAAAAGGTAAAGTTACAATAAGGGCAAAATATCACATTGAAGAAATTAAGGGCGACAAGAAAAACATTGTTATAACCGAATTTCCATATCAAGTTAACAAAGCAAAATTACTTCAGGAAATTGCTGCTCTTCGAGATGAGAAGAAAGATGTTTTGGGTGACATTTCAGACATTCGTGATGAAAGTGACAGGCAAGGAATTAGGGCTGTTATAACTCTTAAAAAAGATGCTAATGCAGAAAAAATAATGAAGGTATTGCTCAAATCCACAGACCTTGAATATAGCTTTGCAATCAATATGGTTGCAATTGCGGACGGGAAGCCTAGAACAATGGGCTTGAAAGAAATTATTTCATATTATGTTCAATATCAAAAAGAAGTAATCTTGAGAAGAACAAAGTTTGATCTTCAAGCAGCAAAAGATAGGCTTCACATTTTGGAAGGCTTGTTGATTGCAATTCAAAACATTGATGCAGTTATCAAAATAATCAAAAAATCAACTTCTCCAGTTGACGCCAAAATGAAACTTAAAACAAGCTTTGGTTTAAGCGAAGTTCAGGCTCAGGCAATACTTGACATGCGTCTTGCAAGATTGACTAATTTGGAAGTTGGGAAAATCACAACGGAAATTGGAGAACTAAGACAAAAAGTTGCCTACCTAACATCTGTTGTTCACTCAAACACTCTTCAATTAAACATTGTGAAAAATGAACTTTTGGAGATTAAGAAAAAATTTGCAACTCCAAGAAGAAGCACCATTTTAAGCCAAGAAGACAGTGATGAAACAGAAACTGTTGACCTAAACACACCAAAAGATGTTTATGTTTGCGTTAATGCTCAAGGAGAACTCAAAGCAATTGAAAAAACTGTTTATGATGGCGCGAACAAAGTGTTTAAGGAAGGAACAAAAACAAGGCAAATTCACAAAATTGTTGTTCCAACATCAACCGACAAAACAATTCTTATTTTCACCAACAAGGGTTACTGTGCTAGGTGCAGAGTGAAAGATATCCCAATTGTGAAATATAAGGATAAGGGTGCAAACCCTCGAGAATTGTTTGTTGATTTTGCCTTAGATGAAAAAATTGTTGAAATAACTCAAACAGACTTTGATAAGCAAGAAATTATGTTCTTCACAGAACAGGGATTTGTTAAGAAAACT
>JAEETG010000116.1 GCA_016290255.1 Clostridia bacterium | reverse complement strand
TTTTCCCTCACAACAATAGTTTTGTATGAAATGTATTATAACAAAATAAACAAAACAAGGCAAATAAAATAGTAATATATAATATGATATAAGCAAATATAATAAACATTTTTTTCTTTATTTCATATAAAATTATATGGTTATCAAAAAGGGTAAAAACACAATACATAAAAATTCTTTTTTAATTGGGTTTAACTATATAGAAAACTCAGTTGTTGGTAAGTGCGAAATATATTGTTCAAAAATTGTTAATAGCATCATTTGTGACGGATGCAGAATAACAAATTCAGTGATTGAAAATTCTGTTGTGAGAAATGGCTCAACTGTGGGCCCGTTTTCATATCTTAGGCAAAATTCTTTTGTTGGCAAAAATTGCAGAATAGGGGATTTCGTTGAAGTGAAAAACTCGTGCTTAGATGACGGAGTGAAAGCCTCTCATCACGCATATGTTGGAGATGCGTATGTTGGAAAAAACACCAACATTGGGTGCGGAACAGTTTTTGCAAACTTTAATGGGAAAATAAAACAAAAAACATTTGTTGGGGAAAATGTTTTCATTGGAGCAAATGTCAACTTGGTTGCGCCAGTTAGCGTTGGCAAAAACTCTTTTGTTGGAGCAGGCACAACGGTTAGGGAAAATTTAGACGAAAACACATTTTTGGTTGATATCACAAACAATAAAACAAAGAAAATAGAATAAGAAGTGGCTTGAGTAAAAATTTTTTAAAGCTAGTTAAAAAAGAAAAAAATGATTTATAATTTTAAAAATTTGCTTGACTTTTTTGTTGGATGTAATATATAATGCGTAAAGCTGAAAACGACACATAGACTCTTTTGGGGTCACATATTTTTATGGAAACGGCAGAGCAATCACGCTCGCCGTTTTCGTTTTCACAATTTTTAGAAGGAGAAGAAAAATGTTATCGAAAAAATCACAAATAATGACATTTATTGTTGCGGCTTTTGCCGCTTTCTTGGCAACTTTTAATGAAACATTTTTAAATGTTGCTCTAAAACCAATGGAAAATGCTTTAAACACAGATGCGAGCATTATGACGTGGGTTGTAACAGCATATATGTTGGGTGCTGCTATAATGGTTCCAATTTCTGCTTTCTTATATAAAAAAATATCAACAAAAATCTTATTTTTAGTAATTGTTGGATTCTTTATTGTTGGAAGCCTTGTTGGGGCTCTTGCACAAAACTTTTTAATGGTTTTGATTGCAAGAATTATTCAAGCCATCGGTTCTGGAATGCTTATTCCGGTTTCAATGAATATTGTTCTTGAAATTGCACCACGTGAAAGACTGGGGCTTTATATGGGAACCATGGGGGCAATGACAACGCTTGGGCCATCACTTAGCCTTATTGTTGCTGGACTTTTGCTAAAAACTGGGGATTTTCATAATTTATTTTGGGTGTTTGGTGGGCTTTGTGTTATTCTTTTTGTTTTGTCAATCTTTTTTATTGGGAATATTTCAAAACTTACAAAACCAAAACTTGATATTCTATCTGTAATCTACATTAGTGTTGCTTTAATTGGAATTTTGTTTGCAATTTCATTTGTTTTTCAAATTTGGTGGGTTGCTATTATTGTTCTTTTTGTTGGAATTTTGGCGCTTTCGTTATTTGTTTTAAGACAGAAAAAACTTGAAATGCCTTTAATAAATTTAAAACCAATAAAAAACAAAGCTTTCTCTATATCTGTTATAATAAACATGATTGGGCTTGTTGTTGTGTTCGCGTTTAATGTGATTTTACCAAGCCTTTTAATATCAAAAGGGGCAGAACCACTTATTGCATCGCTCACACTTTTCCCGGCTGTTTTCTTAACTTGCATCATTGCTCCTATTGCTGGAAAGATTTATGATAAATTTGGTGCAAAATGGCTTTTAATAATTGGCTTTTTATTGATGGCAATATTTGGAGTTTTGATTGGTTATCTTTTTGAATCTTCCAGTTTTGTTGTAATTGGAGCGCTTTACGTTCCTGTTATTGTTGGATCTGCTTTTATTATTGGACCAATTCAAAGTTATGGGCTTTCTTCATTAAAGCCAGATGAAAATCCTCATGGGGTCACAATTTTCTCAACGGGCTTTCAAATTGCGGGGTGCATTGGTGCTGCATTATTTCCAGCCATATTTTATGCAATAATGCCAAATTTGCAAGATTCAGCACTTTTAATCACAGCAATTGCTATTGCTTGTGTTTGCTTAATTGGATTTATTTTGTCTTTAATTTTAATTCACCTAAAATCGAAAGAAAAGGCTAAATATGAAAAAGTTGAGCCAGTTGATGCAATTTCATCTGTTATGAAAAAAAATGTTTTCACAATTTTTAAAGATGCCAGCATCATTGATGCGCTTATGATGATGAAAGCAAAAAAAATAAGTGGAATGCCTGTTATTGATGATAACAACAATCTTGTTGGATATCTAAGCGATGGAGATATTATGAGGTATTTTGCAAAAAATCACGTTGCCTTTAAATTTGCATATGCTTTTGCTGTGTCCGATGAAAATGATAATCTATTCCAAACAAAACTATCTGAACTTGCTTATATGAAAGTTTGTGATATTGCAAGTTCTGACCCATTTTTTGTTAGGAGAAACACGGATTTTAATGAGATTTGCAGAGTGCTTGCAACAACGCATAAGAAAAAGGTTCCTGTGTTAAATGAGGAAAATAAAATTGTTGGGATTATTGATCGAAGCGAAGTGACAGATTATATTATCGAAAAGTGTGTTGAAAAGTTGAATAAATAGATAAAAAAAGAACCTTAAATTTTAAAGAAGGTTCTTTTTTATTTATTCTTCACTTTGCTTTTTGGGTTTCCTTGATTTTTTAACAACAGTTTTTTCGCCGTTATCATTTCCAAAGTTTTCCACTTGTTCAAGTATGCCATTTTTTTCAATAAGCCCTTTGCTTCTAAACACGATGTAAAGAACATATGAGCCAATGTTTGCAATTAGATACAAAATTGAACCAATTGTCACTCCTCCAAATCCAATTGCGGAGAACAGGAACACCAAAACAGCAACGCAAACATAAACTGTGTATAAAAACTCACAAATTGTTTTCATTCCCCACTTGCCAATTTTTATTTCTGCGATTTTGCCCAAACTATAGGTCCAACCCCAAAGGCTTGTGATGAGAAGTAAAATCAACAAGATTGTGGCAATGATTTGAAACAGTGCAGACATGCATAAACAAAAGTTTGCCCATATTGTGATTAGCCCATATCCAGTTCTTGCTCCGAAAGACCATCCCAAGATGAGAGCAAAACATATGGTTGCAACAAAAATAAACACAAAAGGAAATGATTTTGGTTTTTGATTTTCCATGACTTTAAAACTCCTTTTTTGTATAAGTAGTATATACCAATCTTTTAAAAAAAGTCAACGAAATGCAAAATTATTTGCAAAAAATTTGATTTTTTTGGTGTTTTTTCATATTATTTTCACTTTTTTGCAATATTTTTTTGCAAAAACCAATATTTGTATTGTGTTTTAAAAACATTTTGTTGCAATAATTTATTGTTTGTGATATCATATTTTTGTGTGAAAAATGCCCCCATAACTCAACTGGATAGAGTGTCTGGCTTCGAACCAGAAAGTTGCGAGTTCGAGTCTTGCTGGGGGTGCCAATAAAAAAATAGTTGTTTTGTGCAACTATTTTTTTGTTATTAAGAAACTGTTATAGATTAGTTCTTCAATTATTTCATCTGGAATGGTGTCATCAAGTTTTGCTGTTAACCATTTTTGTTTATTCATATGATAGGCGGGGTGGAACCCATTTTGTGATTTATATATATCAACCTCAAATGGGTCTAGCTTTATGTTAATGATGTCAACGGGCTCTTTTTCTTTTTCTCCCAGTTTATCTTTTGTAATGCTAGCGATGAGGGCAAACCATTTTTTGTTATTCTTATGTCTATATATAAAGTGATTTGGAAACTTTTCCCAAAGATATTCTGGGATGGCACCGTATTCACTTTCAATATGATTCATTATTCTTTCTTTTTGTGTCATTTCAAACCTCATATTCATTATATCAAAGAAATTAAAAAATCCAAAATATTTCCATAAAAAAATGCTCACAATTTTTGTAAGCATTTTTGTGGCGTTCCCAGCTGGACTCGAACCAGCAATCCCGACTTAGGAGGTCGAAGGTATATCCCTTTACCTATGGGAACAAATTTTTCATAAATTTATTATATCACAACAAAAACATAAAATCAAATGGTTTTTTAAAATTGATTAAGTGAAATGATTGTAAAAACTCATTTGCAAAAATTGCTTATTAAAAACTTAAAATTTTGTGTAAAAAACATAAAAAATTGTGAAATTTGCATTTTTTTATTAAAATAAATATGCAAAAAATGACAATATAGTGCTCAAAATATGCTATTTAACTGCTGAAAAATTTTCATAATATTGTCTTTTTTTGTGTTAATACGTTTGCTTTTGTTTTTTGTATATATTATAATATATAATATAAAATCAAGTTTTTGTGCGCACATTTGCATATATGCTTGAATTATACAAAACATAAAATAGGGGAACAAAAAATGGGGAAAGTTAAATACACAATTTTCAGTCTAATTCTTTGCGTGCTTTTTGCACCACTCTTTGTTGCTTGTGGCCAGGGGGTTCCACTTAATGGAATTTCTCCAGCGAAAGCAAAATATTCTGTGTTGCAAGGAGAACAGGTTCAGTTGGAGGTAATATATGCTCCAGCTGAAGCAACCAACAAATTGGTTACATATTCCATCGTGAAAGGAAGTGAGTATGCAACTGTGGATCAAAATGGTTTGCTGAGTGCTCTTGTTGTTGATGACAAAAGTGCCCACGATGTTCAGGTTGTTGCCACAGCAGACTATAGCTCCACAATTAAAGCCTTGTTCACGGTTAAAATTTTGGCAAACAAGATTGTGCTTGACTCTCCTAGTGCTCTAGGGTATGACAGCAGCACAAAGTCTATTGTTTGGGATAAGGTTGTGTTTAGGGATAACCCAGAAAACGCTGTTGTGATTCCGGACTATGAACCATGTTATGCTTTGGCGATTGCAAGTGGTGACGTTACAGACATAACATTGGCTCAACAATTTGATGTTGGAAGAGAAAATACATATGCGTTTGGCAAAACTGCTTTTGCTGAGTCTGGAACTTACACTGTTTGGGTGAAGTCTGTTAGTGATGACACAGAAACGTTTGTTGATTCAGACTTTTCACAAAGATTTGTTTTCACTGTTTTGGATAAACCTCAAGACATTGAAATCAAAAACTATGAAATTATAACCCCTAAAGTAAATATCTCTGGTTTTAGTTCAACAATGGATAACTATGTTCTTTCAATCAAAAACAATAAAACAGATGCTTGGTTAGACGCAACCACTTTGAGTGGTTTTGTAAAATCTGAAAAGGTGATTGAAGGAAGAGCGTGTGTTTGCTGGTCAATTCCACACACAAACATTGGAGAAGATTTTGGTGTTGGTGAATTTTTGGCATCAATCAAAATTGTTGGTGATGGACAAAGATTTTTTGATACAGTTGAAGATGGAACAAAACTTTTCTATCAACTTGGAACCCCAACAAATGTTGCTTTAATGGAAAATGTTGTTGTTTGGGACGATGTTGAATTTGCCAATCGTTATGAAGTTTCTGTTATAACATATTCAGAAGTTGGTGGTGTGCAAACGCCAAGCGTTTTTGCAACTCTTGAAACTGATGAAAATCGTTGCACGCTTTCAAGTGAGATTATGGCATTAAGTGAAAAAACCATAACAGTTAAAGCAAAGGGAAATGGCCAAGAAAAACTTGACGGAAAAGAAGTTTTAGTTGACTCCATAAAACTCACAAAGGTTGCGAATCTAACAGCAACACTAAGTGGCTCAGACACTGTTTTGAGTTGGGACGCCGACAGTGAGGCTGGTGGATATCAAATTCTTTTCAATAACGAAGAAAAAACATTCACAACATCAAATAGTTTTTCATTTAACGACAGCAACATGAATTTTGTTGATGGAATAAACACAATTTCTGTTGTGAAAAAACCAAAAGATGAAATAAGCGTTGATGGAAAACGTTATCTAGATAGTGATGAAGAAAAACTATTGTTCACAAAACTTGTTAACCCAGAATTATACACTCAAAATGGACAAATTGCATGGAACGCTGTTAGTGGGGCGTTTGGATATGTTTTGGATCTTGTTTACAATGTTCAAGGGATTAATGAAATCACTGGGGATCCTGAAACAAAACAAATGCACAAACAAATCAATTTAAGTGCAAATCAAACATCATATTCACTTTTAAACACAACCCCAGGGGAATATCCTTCTGGAGAATATAAAGCATTTGTTAGAACAATTGGAGATGACATTTTTGTTAGATCTGCTCGCGAATTCACAACTGATGAAATCAATGCAATGGCACCATTTGTTAAGCAAGCTGCTCCTCAGGGGCTAAAGATTAATGGTGAAGGATATTTGTCATGGAACTCGGAAACAAGTGGCCCTATTTCAAGTGAATGTGATTTCATCATCAGTGTTCACAGCGTTGAAGCTGGGGCGTCAGGTGATGACATTGAAATAAGAATTCCTTCAAACAAGACAGGTGAAAGTTTGAATTCATATTTGAGTGCGGTTGGTTTTGGAGAA
>JAEETG010000014.1 GCA_016290255.1 Clostridia bacterium | reverse complement strand
TTTCACCAATGTTTTGTAAACAATTTGTCTTCTTTTTTCACAAATATTTTCAAGCATAAACAAGTCTTTTATGCCATCAACAGAAAGTTTTCCTTTTTCCAAAAGATACAAAATTGAGCCAGCAACCATGTTTTGTGCTCCTTGTTCCCACAATGTGTCACTTTCCTTTGCAAAAGTCTTTTTAACAAAATCATTTATCTCTTTTTCGGCCTCTTTTGCGTCTTCTTGATATTTTTGTGTTATTGTTTCAATAAATTTATCCATTTTCATTTTTCACACCCCCGTTAACTAAATTGTTCCAAATATTTTTTGTTCAGTTTTGTGAGATCAAACACATTTTGTGCTGATTGCTCTTGTTCAACTTCCAAAAACTTCCTTTCCCCATTTTGAATAAAAGACACAATGCGTTTTTCCGCAGGAATTAGGCAGTGCCTAACAGATGCTTGTGAAGTTAGGCTTTCTTGATATGAACCAGTTCCCAAAATTGCAATAATTTGTTTTTCTTTTTGCTTTTCTGGAATCATCACAAAGTTTTCATCTTCAGCATAAACATCATCACAATCGCAAGTGATTCCTGCAAGTTTTGCTTTTTCCATTTTTGCATCAATGTTGTTAACAGGAACAAACTTCATTGGCTCACCGCACATATAATATTCTGGAATTGCCTCCATCAAACGTGTGTTCAAAAGTGCCCAAACAAAACTTTCATTTGTTTTCTTTCTGCCAATCACTTCATAAAGGTTTATGATTGCATCTTTCATGGTGTATTTCCCATTTTCAATCACAAGATTTGGGTGTTTTATTTGTTTTTTGTCAAAATAATCTTTTAGTGTTTCTATCAGTTTTTCAGACCACTCTTCATAATTAAAATCGCCCTCATATGACCATGGAGTTCCTCCACCAATATCAAGCGTTGTTAAAGTTTTAAAATCCTTGAAAAACTCAGCATATTTTTCACACGCTTTTGTTATGTTTTGATAGAATTTGTCTTCTTCAAAAGAAAATCCTCTTTGATGAAAATGAATTGTGGTGAGTTTTAATTTGTTTTGATTTTGAAGCTTCTTCTTAAACTCAATTAATTCTTCTTTGGAAAGCCCAAACCTATCATTTTCCCCATCATGTCCATATAAGCCTTTCAAATTGATTCTAACCCCAATTTCTAGTGGTGATTCATATTCCTTTGAAAGCAAATAGTCAAGTTCATCCATGCTGTCAACTATGTCAACAACTTTCACCCCACTTTTGTGCATTGAAACAATTTTGTCTAGATAGCCTTTTGTTTTGAAACCATTTGCGTAAATTGGCTTATCATTTTGTTCATCAAAAAGATTTGTGAGTTTGTGAGTGTATTCTAGGTCATAGTGACTAGATGTTTCCAAACCATCACAAAATTTAAAAGCAGTGAACACCATTTCACTTGAATAGTTTGCCTTGTTTGCGTTTAGATATATGAATTTTCCATTATATCCAACTTTTTTTATTGCATCACCAAAGCACTTCTTTAGTGTTTTAATTTGCTTTTCAATAATATCCAAAAAAACAATTTTTGTTGATGTTCCAAAGTTTTCTGCAAGTTTTTGCATGTCTAAATTGTTGTAATATGTTTTTCCATTTTTAATTTCAAAGTACTTCAAATTTTTTCTCCTATAAAATAGTAAAAACATTATAATAAAACAGCAACAAAAATGCAACAGATATTTGCAAATTTTTTTAAATATTTTTTGGTCTTTTCGCTTGATTTCCATATTGACTTTTGATACCATTTTTGATACAATGAAAATCATAAGGAGAAAAACCAATGCAAAGACAAGAAATTCTTCCAACAGACACCCCATTTGATATCATCACAAAAATGAGTGAAGGCGTTCCTGGTGCTTCAGTTTTGCTGTCGGACGCAATTAAAAGAGATATTCGTGGCTGGTTTCTTGTTATGGAACTAGACAACATGAACATGCGTGGCAGTCAAATCTGGCTGGCATACAAGGACTATTGCGGTGAAAACATGGAACTATTTTGGGATTGTGTGAAAAAACACGACGAAAAAATGATTGAGGCAGTTAACATTGAATCTGCAAAATGTGGCCAAAAAGACAAAGCAATCCAAGTTGGAGGCTCGAGTCACAAAGAAAATTTGCTGTTTTCGCAAAAAGAAATGAAGGAACTTTCAAAAATGCCCAAAATTGTTCACCCAAAGATTTCAAAAAAAGATATTTTAAAAGAATTATAAAAAAAGAGCACAATTTGCTCTTTTTATTTTACCACTTTTTTCTGCCAAGAACTTTTCTTGCATTTTGGGCATTTCATATATCTTGTTCTGCCAAAGTGCATTGCAAAATATGTTTGTTTAAGTGTTGGAACATGTTTGTTGTGGCAGTGCTGACATTCATAGAAACCTGCATCTTTTTCAATCACCAAACAAAAATGCACACCAAACATAAAGCAAACAAATCCAAAAACAATTAAAACAATCCTTGCCCAAACTGGAAGCAAAGCAAGCCCCGCACTCAAAACCGCAGCAACCAATATTATTGTTGAAAACAACCCCAAAACAATTTCAAGAGTTAACAAAAATTTTGTTTTGCGTTCAATATCCAAGTTTAAAGCAATAATGTTTTCTTCTGCTTTTTCTTTGTATTCATTTCCAGAAATTTTTTCTCCACACAAAAGTTCATTTGCAGAAACGCCAAGTTCTTTGCAAAGTGGCAAAACAAGAGTTGTGTCTGGAAAGCCATTTCCACACTCCCACTTTGAAATTGTTTTTTCACTAACTTCAAGTTTTTGAGCAAGTTCAATTTGAGTTAATTTTTTCTCTTTTCTCATTTCTTTTATGAATTTACCTATTTTTTCTAGTTCCATAATTTCCCCCTTTTCAAAACTATTATAGCATATAAAAACAAAAAAATCTCCCACGCTCCGTAGAGTTTTGCAAAATTTTGTATTCTAAAAATGGAAAAAATTGCAAAAACATGTGCTAAAACAGAAAAAACAAACCTTTTTGGTTTGTTTTTAACTTGTAGTGGTGCAGGTGGAGGGACTCGAACCCTCATGAGGTCGCCCTCACTGGATTTTGAGTCCAGCGCGTCTACCAATTCCACCACACCTGCACGTGTTACTTTGCTAGTATATCATAATAAATGTGATTTTGCAAGTGAATATCAAAAAAAATATTGCATAAATATTTTACTTTACAATGTATAATAGTTATGTTATAATATTTTTAATAACATATTTTAAGGAGAAAATATATGGCCCCCATTATGCTCGCAAGCCTCAGTTGGCAACTCAACTTAACACTTAGTTTGGTTGTGGTTGTTTTGATTTTGTGTTCTAGTTTCTTTAGTGGATGTGAAACAGCATACACTTCAGTTAACACTGTTAGAATGAAGCATTATGCAGAAGAAAAGAGAAAAGGAGCACGAAAAGCTGTTTGGATTTGCGAACACTATGACATGACCCTTTCAACCATTTTGGTTGGAAATAACCTTGTTAACATTGCATCAACAACAATTTGTGCATTTTTGTTTGCAAACGCAATTGTGAACCCAACTCTTGCAAGCATTTTAAACACAGCAATTATGACAATTGTTTTGCTAATTTGCGGTGAAATAACTCCAAAAGCCCTAGCAAAACAAAACCCAGAAAAACTGGCACTAAAATTTGCTGGAATTATGTTTGTGATCATAAAAGTTTTAACACCTCTCACCTTTTTGTTTAACAAATACCAAAAAGCGTTATTAAAAAAGTCACAAAAAAACGCAAAACCGCAAGTTACTGAAGAAGAACTTGAAAGCATCATCGACACAATGGAGGAAGAAGGCGTTATTGACAAAAAAGATGCCGACATAATTCAAGGGGTTTTGGACCTTGACCAAAAAATTGTTTATAACGCAATGACCCCAAGAGTGGACCTAACCGCAATAAACATAAATGAAAACACCGAAAAAATTAAGCAAATATTTTTGGACACAATGTTTTCACGTATTCCAGTTTACAAAAAGAACATAGACAACATTGTTGGAATTTTGTCTGAAAAAGACTTCTTCTCTGCCCTCATCACAAAAGGCAAGGCAAATGTTGCTGAACTCATCACAAAGCCAATGTTTGTTAATGAAAACATGAAACTTGATGACCTCATTCGCAAGATGCAACAAGAGAAAAAACATATTGCAATTGTTTTGGACGAACACGGCGGAACAAATGGAATTATCACCCTAGAAGATGCAATTGAAGAAGTTTGGGGTGAAATCTACGACGAACACGATGAAGTGGATTCTCATGAACTGTTAACCAAACAAGTTGACGGCCACTACATTGCGGACGCTGAAATTGAACTTGAAGAACTGTTTGAAAGGCTAAACATTGAACATATGCCAGAAAAAGGCTATTCAACTCTTGGAGCATTCTTGTTTGAACTTGCTGAAAACGTTCCAAGAGAGGGACAAGTTCTCACATTCACAACAATTGATGACAGAGTTGATGCTGATGCAAACTATTATGAAGTGAAAATAAACATGACATTTAAGCTTATTGAAGTTGTTAACAAACGTATTAGAAAAGTTTTGATTAAAATTGAAGAAGTTAGTGAAGAAGAAAAGCAAGATTAAGGATTAATCTTGTTTTTTTTTAATTGCATTTTTTTTGCAACTGTGATAAAATAAAAGCAAACTTGGAGGTTTTGTATGAGCGAAACAGAAAAAACAGAATTAGAACAAGAAGATATGGGCAAAACTTACGAAAGAGAAGACTCCGAAACAGGTTACGCAACAAAGATGTCTGAAACAGCCCTACTTAAAGCCAGCAGAAAATATGATGTGATTGCAAATGCCCTGCTTGGAAACTATGATGACGACGGTCACTACACTATTGCTCCAGAGATTTTAAAGGAACTTGCGGGCCTTAGAAAACTTGTTGGAACCACAAATGAATTTGGAACAGAGCTTAAAGCGCCATACAAAAATGGCGTGTCTTTCAATTTCCTTCTAAAACTTGGGAAAGAAAACCCTGAAACACACACCGCTGAATCAACGCTATACCTTATGGAAACCATCAACAAAGTTAATGGTTATATTCAAAACATCCTAACAACTCCTGTTGCAACCTACACCTACAAATTTGATGAACACTACAAAGATTATTGTTACAGAGCATTTAATGTTGTTTCAAACATTGATGACAAAGATGAAGGAGCCCTAAATGGCGACAACATTAACATAGACAAAAGATTGGAATATTTGGAGGCCGTTAAAACTGTCAGCAAAGACAAATATCTTGTTTTGGAAGAAAGTTTCTTTAATTCTAGACTTCAAATTCTTAACGAACTTCCACAAGGAGCACTTGTTTTGAGCGAATTCAACAAAAAAAGAGCTGCCCTTGAAAAATATTTCATGAACAACCCTAAAAACAAATATAGAGCACTAAATGAACTTTTAACCTCAATTATTGAAGCATATTTTGATGACCTTGAAAACACTCCAGCCTACAAAATTGCAATCCAAATTTTGATCTTGAAATATCTAAACCAAGTTATGGAAATTAGTGGACAAATTAAGGCAAGCGAAGAATATAAGAAAGCAATAGAACTTCCTGCAAAAACAATGGCTCCAGCAGCCCCTGCTCCAGCTCCAACTCAAACCAAGAAAGCCGTGAAAGGCAATGTGAAAATTGCAAGTGCTCCAAAAAAGAGTTCTGGCCCAAAAGCTGAAAAATGGAAACCAGCAAAATACACCAAAATGAAAGACGACAAATTAACAGCAAAACTCAAAGCTGGTGGTGGTGGCGGAGTTAAGAAAACAACAGCAAAAACGAAAACCTCCGTCACAGAGGAGAAAGTAAGAGAACAACTAAAAACAACAGAAGAAAAACCAAAAACAAAAGGAAAAGAAGAAAATAAAGAAAGAGCATCATCAGACAATGTACTTAATATTATATAGAATAAAAACATTTCAGCAAGTGAAATGTTTTTATTTTTAGAATGTGAGACTATTTGTGCGTTTTAACTGATCATTTAATATTTTAACTGATTCATGTTCAAGATTTTCTATTTGATTATTAATGTCTTTAATTTCATCTTTTATCTTGTTTTCTTTTGCTAAATCTTTGTTAGCTTCAACAGAATTTAATTCATGTGTGTAAGCAAGTTCTTGTTTTTTATAGATGCGGGCATCACACAAAAATTGTGGACCATACCCAACTGCAGTGCTAACTGATGGATCACAAAATTCCATTGCCACACTTTCTCCACTTTCAACAAACCTAAAATCCATTTTTTGTTCTTTAGGCAGAGTTAAATGAACATTTGGATTGTTTTTTATGAGCTCCAAGGTTTTTAAGTAATTTTTCTTTGCTTTTTCACAATCCTCTTGGCTCTTACCCGCAAGAATTGCATTAACATAAAAAGCTTCCATATTTCCCAAAAACAAATTGTTGTCGATAATTCTTTCCGCAGAGGCAAGCGAAACACTGTTGTCAATAATATCAAACAGTGCATTAAAATCCAAATATAAGCCCGCCATTGTATACCCAACACTATATTTATTTCTAACGATAAGCTGTTCCGCCTTTTTGATAACTTCACGTCTTCTTGGTTCATTCATCCATAAAGTTTCAATTTTTTTATCAAAAGCTTTATAAACATCCACGCTGTAGCTATGAATGTTACTAAGCCTTGAAACCCTAAAACTATTACCTTCCCCTTCCAAAACGGAAAGTTCTGTCATTTTTTCATTATCATCATTTTCTTCGATGAAGGCAGGCACATGCCAAAACAAAACTCTGTTTGAGCCATTATTTATAATTGGCTTTGGATTATATGGAGACTCTAAACCTTTTTCCTCAAATAATTCTTTTGGTGTTAGAAATTGTTTTTCCATTTTTTATTCCCCTTTATATAAATACTCTGTTGTTTTCTTTCTTATTTTTAACTTCCATAGCCTCTTCTCTAATGCGATTTAGGTCCCTGTTAACTGAACCATTTATGTCCTTATATACCATTGATTTTTCTTTTTGATATTTTAAAGTCACTTGCAAATCGTTTGGAAAAGCTTTTTTACTGAAGCCATTTGACCTTAAAATTGTTTGAACTGTTCTATCCATGTTTAACATATTGTCGGCAGTTAAGTAACTTCTTGTTTGGGAAAGCGCATTTTTTGAAGCAATGTTCATCACTTTTTGTGTTTTAAAGAAATAGTCATATGTCTTTAGGAAAAACAAGTCTCTTGCCGCCAAATCTTCTGCTTCTTTTGTTCTTCCACTCTTTAAAAGACTTTCTATTTTTGAAAAGTCATAACAAATTCCATAGTCCGACATTGAACTGATCAAAACATCGCTCATTAAAAGTTTTTGAATGTTTGGGGCAACGTCTGCCCATTTACCTTTTGCTTTCACAAGTTGAGAAATGCTCACTTGCGAAAGGGTTATTTTTCCTCTTATTTCCTGCTGCAAAGTGTTTCCAAAAAAACCACATAGTTGTGTTCTTTTGTCGATGCCATACTCAAGAAGCCCTTGCTCAAAAAGATATATTCCGCTGTCAAAGTTTGAATCTTCAGATATGAGTTCTTTGCTGAGTGCAACATCTTTTAGGGGCCTTATTAAGTTGTTGTTAAAGTAAACCGCTTTTCTTAGGCGGTCATTGGCTTTTTCAACAATTCCTTCCATAGATAATATATTATTTTTCATCTTATATTACTCCCTATCGCATCAATTATAACACAGTATTTATCAAAAATCAATACTCAAAAGCAAAAAATAGCTCAAAAACTTGTGTTGACATTTTCCACAAAAAACCCTAAATAACAGCAAAATAATTAACCAAAAACAATTATTTTGCGCCGTCAAACGCTCATTTGGATTGCAAAACTAATTTTTTTTTGATAAAATAGGTTTTGGAGGCTTAAAGTGAGTTTTTTAGATTATGTTCTATCTTCCTTTGGAATCCACGAAATAAAGGAAGAAAAAAAGAAAACAAACTTTAACTTACGAAAAAATCATCAAGAAAAACAAGAGATAAAACAAAAGCTTGCAATTTTTTACCCAAAAAACTTAAATGAAATGATTGATGTGGCAAAATTTTTGCGAGGAAATGGACCTTCAATTTTGAATTTAAGCTTTTTAAGCCCTGAAGACAAAAAAAGAAGCATCGACTTTGTTTTTGGTGCAGCAATCAGTTCAAGAGCAAACTTTTCCAAACTTGACGATGGAGTTTTCATTTTTGCACCTCCAGAAACACAGATTATCAATAGGACAAATGATTATGATTAAGGATAAAAAATATTATCTAAAATTTTTATTTTATATCATAACTATTCTTGTTTTGGTTTTCGACCTTGTGACAAAAGCCTTAACTGACGGAATAGTTTTTCAAGACGCCATAAAGGGCGTTTTTGCCATTGAAAGTTATCACAACACAGGTGCAAGTTTTTCACTCTTTGAGGGCTCAAAAGCGGCTCAAATCATCTTTATTATTTTGGGGATTTGCGTTTCGGTTGGAATAATTCTTTACAGCATTTTTAACAAGTCACAAAACCTAAATTGGTGTTTCTTTGTGGCAGCAAGCCTTATGATTGGAGGAATTGTTGGCAACATTGTGGATCGCATCGCTTTTGGATATGTTCGCGACTTCATTTCTCTTCAATTTATGCATTTTGCCGTCTTTAATGTTGCAGACAGTGCTCTATGCATTGGTGTTGTGTTTATGATTGTTTGGCTAATTTTTTATGCTTTTAGAGAAAATAAAGGAAAATAAGAAATGGAAACAAAAGAAATTATCACAAAAGAACAAGACAGAAAAAAACGCCTTGACATGTTTTTGGCAGAAAATTTTTCAGATATGACCAGAAACCACATTCAAAACATGATTCAAAACGGACTTGTTTTGGTTGATGGAAAAAAAGTGAAATCAGGTTACAGCCTGAAAGAAAACCAAAAAATAACCATAAGCATTGTTGAGCCACAAAAAACTGATATTGTTCCGGAAAATATTCCTCTAAACATTGTTTATGAAGATGCCGACCTTTTGGTGATTAACAAACCCCAAGGAATGGTTGTTCACCCAGCAAACACTGTGTTTTCGGGAACTCTTGTGAATGCCCTACTTTCTCAAGTTAAGGACCTAAGTGGAATTAATGGAGAGCTTAGGCCTGGAATTGTTCACAGGTTAGACAAAGACACTTCTGGACTTATGCTTGTTGCAAAAAATGACAAAGCACACAATAGTCTTGCAAAACAAATTCAAGAAAAAAGTTGTGAAAGAGTTTATTGGGCCCTTGTTTGTGGAAATGTGAAAAAAGATGAAGGCGTTTTGGTTACACAAATTGGCAGAAACCCAAAAGACCGCAAGAAAATGGCGGTACTAAAAGATGGTGAAGGAAGACAGGCGATTTCTTCTTTTAGAGTTTTAAAAAGATATGTTGGATACACTCTTATGGAGTGGTCATTGAAAACAGGCCGAACACATCAAATCAGGGTTCATGCAAAGCATATTGGCCACCCAGTTGCTTGTGACCCTGTTTATGGAACAGAAAACTTTGGCCATTGCGGCCAACTTTTGCACTCAAAACACATAAAGTTTTCTCACCCAACCACAAAAAAAGTTATGGAATTTGACAGCAATCTTCCTGACTATTTTGAAAATATCCTAAAAAAACTTTCACCACTAAAAGACTAACAGAATAATCTATTTTCAAATAATGATTGCTTTTTTTGTGGAAAAGTGTATAATTAGATTTAAGGAGGAAAGAAATGGCTAAATACGAAAGCAGACGCATACTCAATTTTTTAGGGTTTTTGGCAACAATTTTGATTGCCATTGCAATACTTATTGCTAGTATTATATTATGGATTAAAAGTGGACACTTTGGCATAGTGCTCCCTGGCCTTGGATTTAATAATGTTCCATCTGCCCTTGTTTGTGTTGCAAACATTTTTGCATATATCCTTGCCATGGTTGCTGGCTTTGCTTATGCAAAATCTAGAAGAAACATTGCATATATGATTGTTCAAATCATTGCAATTGTTATCATTATTTTCGTGATAATCACAAGTCTATTTTTCTAGGAGAAAATTATGAATTTTAAATCACCAGGCATGATTGTTTTCTATTGCATGTTGGCGGTTACAATTCTTTGTTTTTCTTTGATGCACCTTGTTGGAGCCCTTTCCATTGTTGGGAGCGTAACACTTGTTATTGCCTGTGTTATGGCCACATGGTGGAGTTTTATTCGATATTTGGTGTTCAAAAGAAATCTTGAAGATAAAAAAGCTAGTGACGCATATCTTTATGCAGAAAAAATGGGAAACGAAAAAGAAATAGAAAACTTTAAATACTCAAAAAAACAGGAAAGAAAAAATAGAATGGACAAGTTCAATTACGGAACACTTCCTTTTGGAATGGTTGTTGTGACCGGCATTGCAATTTTTCTATTTTTAATTACAACAAAAATAATATAAGGTTTAAAAAGGACAAAAATTATGGATTATAAAATTAACAAGAAAAACGAATCAACAAGTGAATTAAAAATTAAAATCAACGCAAAAGAATGGAAAGATGCTGTTGAAAAGGTTTACAACGACCAAAAAGGTAAATATTCTATGGAGGGCTGGAGAAAAGGAAAAGTTCCTCAAAAAGTGCTTGAAAACACATATGGAAACACAATGTTTTGGGAAGATGCAATAACTGAAGTTGCAAACAATGGTTATAGGCAAGCAATCAACGAAAACAAAGACTTCGACCCTATTGGAACACCAAGCCTAAACGTTGACAAAGTTGACGACAACGGACTTGAACTCACAATCACAACAGAAGTTATTCCACCAGTTAAACTTGCAAAATACACAGACATTGAAATTGAAGCGCCAATCAGAAAATATTCTGAAAAAATGCTTGAAGAAGAACTAAAGCACGCACAAGTTCACAAAACAACCGACAAGCCAGTTGAAGGAAAAGTTGCAGCAAATGGCGACATTGTTGTTATTGACTTCACAGGTTCTATTGACGGAGTTGAATTTGAGGGCGGAAAAGCCGAAAACCACAAACTTGAACTTGGCTCAAAATCATTTATCGACACATTTGAAGACCAACTTGTTGGACACAAGGCTGGCGACAAAGTTGACGTTAAAGTGACATTCCCTAAAAACTATGGTGCAAAAGATTTGGCTGGGAAAGAAGCATTGTTTAAATGTGAAATCAAATCAGTTAATGAAAAAGTTGTTCCAGAAATTAATGACGAGTTTGCAAAAACCATGGGAAACTACAAAAATCTTGAAGAATACAAAAAAGATGTTGAAGAACAAATCAAATATGAGCTTGAAAGCGAAAACAAACGTGCTGAAGAAGATGCAATACTTCAAACAATCATCAAAGGCAGCACTGTTACTCTTCCAAAAGTTTTGGTTGAACAAAACTTGGATAACATCATGAAAGACCTTGAATATAGATTAATGTATCAAGGAATCAACCTAAATGATTATGCAAAATTTACTAACACAACAGTTGAAAAACTAAGAGAAGATAGAGTTAAGGACGCTGAGGGCCTAACAAAAACAAAACTTGTTTTGGAAGCTTTGGTTAAAGCTGAAAACTTGAGAGTAACAGATGAAGATGCCGATGCAAAATGGGCTGAAATTGCCAAAATTCAAAATAAATCGATTGAAGACGCCAAAAAAGACGCAAATCCAAATGCAATAGACAGAATGTATAGTGATATACTTATGGATAAGCTGGTTGCATTCCTAAAATCTAGAAACACAATTAAGCCAAAAGAAATCAAAGAACACTGCCACTGTGGCGACCACTGCGAATGTGGAGACGACTGTGACTGTGATGATGATTGCGAATGTGACGACTGCAAAAAAGAAAAGAAATCAAAATAATTAACACAAGAAAATGAATTAGAACCGTTCAAAACTTTTGAGCGGTTTTTTATTTTCTTTAAAAGGAGTTTTTATGCTTATCCCAACAGTTATAGACAAAACACAAAATGGAGAAAAAAGTTATGATATCTACTCTCGCCTGCTGGAAGATCGGATTATTTTTGTGAGTGGTGAAATAAATGATGGCACCGCAAACACCGTGATTGCTGAACTTTTGTTTTTGGAAAGCAAAGACAGCAATAAAGAAATATATCTATACATCAACTCTCCCGGCGGCGTTAGCCAGTCGGGGCTTGCCATTGTTGACACCATGAATCTCATAAAATGCCCTGTTTCAACAATTTGCATTGGGCTTTGTGCGTCTGCTGCGGCTCTTATTCTGGCAAGTGGACAAAAAGGAAAACGATATATCTTGCCAAACAGCAAAGTGATGATTCACCAACCTTGGGGCGGAGTTCAGGGGCAAATAACAGAAATTGAAATATATTTAAAAGAGGGAATCAAAGACCGAAACACCTACTCTAGTTTGCTTGCAAAATGCTGCAACAAAACTCAGGAAGATGTTTTAAAAGATATTGAACGCGATAACTATATGAACGCACAAGAGGCTCTTTCATATGGCCTTGTTGACAAAATACTTCAAAAAACAAAACAATCTAACACCAACTAAAAGGAAAGAATTATGAATAGTGATGCAATTTGTTCATTTTGTGGAAAAAGCCAAAAAGAAGTGAAAAGGCTGATTTCAAGCCCAGACACACTAAGCTTTATTTGCGAAAACTGTGTTGATATTTGCAAAGAAATCATCAAAGAGCAAGAAACAAAAAAAATGCAAAAATTTGTTTTGCCAACACCAAAAGAACTGAAAGAAAAACTAGATGAATATATTGTTGGGCAAGAAAGTGCAAAGAAAACAATGGCTGTTGCTGTTTATAACCATTATAAAAGATTAAATTATAACCTAAACACAACGCAAGACAAAGTTGAATTAGACAAAAGCAACATTTTGCTCATTGGTCCAACAGGGGTTGGAAAAACTTTGATTGCCAAAACTCTTGCAAAAATACTCAAAGTTCCTTTTGCTTGCGTTGATGCCACCACCCTAACTGAAGCTGGCTATGTTGGAGATGATGTTGAAAGCGTTTTGACAAGGCTTTTAATAAATGCAGAATATGATGTTAAAAAGGCTGAAATGGGAATTGTTTATATTGATGAAATCGACAAAATTGCAAAAAAGAGCGAAAGCAGAAATCTAACTCGTGATGTTAGTGGCGAGGGGGTTCAACAAGCTCTTCTTAAAATCTTAGAGGGGACAAAAGCAAATGTTATGGAAACAACAAACAGAAAAAATCCGCATCAAGAAACTGTTGAACTTGACACAACAAATGTTTTATTCATTTGCGGTGGGGCTTTTGTGGGACTAAATAACATAGCAGAAAATCACAAAACAGAAAAAAATTTGGGGTTCATTTCAAATAGCAAAAACAGAAAATCAAAAGTTTATGATCTTGCTCACAACATTGGCCCTGACGACCTCATTGAATTTGGGCTCATTCCAGAATTTGTTGGAAGGCTTCCTATTGTTGTAACCCTAGATGAACTTGATGAAAATGCCATGATTTCAATTCTCACAAAGCCAAAAAATAACTTGGTGCTACAGTATAAAACAATCTTTAAAATTGACGGAATCGACATCGACTTTGATGATGATGCTTTGCATGAAATTGCAAAAAAAGCATTAAATTTAAAAATTGGTGCAAGAGGGCTTCGAACAATTATGGAAGAAAGCATGCTAAACCTAATGTTTGAATCCCCCAGCAAAAAAGAAAAACAAAAAATTGTTATAAACTCAAAACATATCCAAAACCCAAAAACAACTAAAAAAGAAATTGCCATAGTTAGTTGATTTTTTGCGTTTGATTTGATATCCTATTTTTAAAATAGGAGAAATAAATGGATATAAGCACTTTAAACATAAACTTCCACGAAATGTGCAGCAAGTTTAACCTAAGCGACCCAAACATATTAAGAAAATTTGTGCATGGCCTCGACACAGCAAACTGCTGTTTTTCGCTTGCAAGTTCAAAATATTATGAAAAAAGTGAAAGAGAATTTATTTACGCCGTAGGTCTTCTTCACGATGTTGGAAGAATGGTTCAGTGGAAAAGATATGCAAGTTTTTCAGACACAAAAACAAGGCCACATGAAACACTTGGTGTTGAATTTCTGGAAGAAAAGTGGATTGCAAGATTCTTTAAAACAAAGCAAGAACAAAAACTTGCACTAAAACTCATTTCTCACCACACCACCCCATATGTTGGAAAAGATCAAAACATGAAAAAATATATGCCAATTCTCCGTGACAGTGACAACTATGCAAACCTCCAATACACTGCAACGGGTCTGCAAAGATTGTGGCTCAACCAAGACGGTGTTAGCCCTGCTGTTCTTGCAAAGTTTAGATTAAGGCAAAACCTGCATGGAACGCCTCTCCACACAAAGTTAGACAGAATTTTGCAATTTTTGTCTAGAACATATGCAATTGAACACAACCTCTTGAAAAGAGATTTGCTTGCAAGAAAATATATCAACGCAATTTATGATGTTTATCACAAATTTCTAAATGATGAAGATGTGGCACTTTTGTATAAAGAATGTTGGACATTAAAAAAAGAACTTGCAGATGAAGTTCAAAAACATGATGAAATTAAAAGAAGAGCTGAGGAAGGCTTTTTAAACTAAAAACACTAAAACTTAGTGTTTTTTGTTTTCCTGCAAAAACAAAACCTAATTTGCAAAAAAAACAATCAATTTTTGCTGTTTTTTCGTGAAATTTTCGTTATTTTTTGCAAAATCGAACACAAACACATGGAATTCATTTTTGAAGCTATATCACGAAATTTTAAAATAATAAAAAAAGAACGACATATTGTCGTTCTTTTTCTTGGTGACCCACGCGCGGATCGAACGCGCGACAACTTGATTAAAAGTCAAGTGCTCTACCGACTGAGCTAGTGGGTCATAAGGTGAGCGAGTTTCACGCTCACGCTTGGCAGGGGTGGCTGGATTTGAACCAACGCATGCAAGAGTCAAAGTCTTGTGCCTTACCGCTTGGCTACACCCCTAAGGTCAAGACTAGTTTTTAGACTTAACTTGGAATTGGTCTTTTGCTCTACGTAAGCAAAACCTTGCTGCCCTTTTTTAATCTCCCAAAAGTTTGTGGTTGCCTTGCTTTTTGGCTACTTGGCAGGGGTGGAAGGATTTGAACCCTCGAATGCTTGAGTCAGAGTCAAGTGCCTTACCGCTTGGCGACACCCCTTTATCACAAAAACTGTGATGAATTAATGGGGTGAAAGGTGGGACTCGAACCCACGACCTCCAGGGCCACAACCTGGCGCTCTACCAGCTAAGCTACATCCACCATAGTGGGGTCACCCCTAATGGCACGCCTGGAGGGACTCGAACCCCCGACCTACGCCTTAGAAGGGCGTTGCTCTATCCAGTTGAGCTACAGGCGCATATGTGGGAGATTATTTAATTTCTATATTCTAAGATATAGTGGAGCGAGAGAGGGGAATCGGACCCCCGTAGCCAGCTTGGAAGGCTGGAGCTCTACCATTGAGCTACTCTCGCACATTTTTAGTTACTCAAAAAGTTTATCATATATGAAATCACTTGTCAAGTACAAAATAAAAAAAAATAAAAATTTTAAGAACAAAAAAAATGGCTGCGATTGGCCATTTTTTGGTTATTTTATCTCTTTTTGAAGGCTTTTAAACTCCTCCATCACCTCTTCAAAGGTTTTGTTGTAAACATAATCACAATCTTTGGGAGCTTCCACCAAATATTTCTCTTCCTTCCCATTTTTGATAAATCGTTCTGGGTCAACAAAAATCACTTTGAGCCCATGCTCTCTTGCCTGCTTTTCAACTTCTCTGCGATCTGCATGGCAACCAAAAGTTATGAGTGATTTTGCTCTTGGATCAAATTTTATGTTTTGGATATATTTATCTTTTTGATATGTTCTTAAAATTAATTCAGGAATATTTTGTCTTTTCACCAGTCTATCAAAATTATTGTTTAAGACAGTTCCAACAAACATGCCTGTTTGATATAAACTACTAAAAGTTTTATAACCTTTTGTTGGCTCAGCTTTTAAACACTTTAACGGAGTTTGACTAAAATAAACAAGTTTTTCTTTTGGAGAAGCAAAAAAATCTTTCAAAAAAGTGTCTTCTTTGCCAAAATAAAACTTTTTGGTGTGATGGTTTTGAACTTTGTATGTTTCATGCATAACATAAAGAGGGTCAATTCCAGCATCAATTGATGGGCCGCACCCCATTTCAACTTGTGCCGGCAAAAATTCTTTTATTTCATTTAACGAACTGATGTATTTTGGATTTTGCCTTACACCCGGCACCCTAAACATTTTTGTTGAATGCTCCCACATCCTATCATAAACTTTTTGATAATCATATCCCTTGCTCACAATTATCACATCAATTGTGTTATAGTTGTTTGGGAAAGAAACATTGGCTAGTTTGTTTTTTGGGTGATCATCATAAACATTAACATAAACACATAAGTCCTCTAACTCAAAAACATTTTTCTTTGTTTCAACAAAATTTTTCTTCAAAGGAATCAAAAATTCTTTCATATAGTTTTCATTTTCATCTTTTGGCAATGTGCTTGAAACATAAATGTAAGCCGTTTTTAAAGAAAAGAAACCATCAAGGGCATTATATGAATTATATATGTGAAAATATCTTCTTCTTTTTGTTGTTTCATCAACATAATCAGACTGACTAACATTTTCTTTTCTTTGGTTCCTAAAC
>JAEETG010000115.1 GCA_016290255.1 Clostridia bacterium | reverse complement strand
TGGCACATTGTCTATTTCTTCTAAGAATTTTGCAAATTGTTCGTATTTCATTCTCCATCTCCTCTTTTCATTATATCATATAATTCATACTATTTCAATAGTTTGAGATTATGTATCTGATTTTGTGAATTGCTGTGCTTAAATCACATGTTGATCAGTTATTATTTTAGACATTTGCTTACAATAAATAAGTGATATTAGCAAATATATTATAAAAATCCATATTGACATTGTGTGGGCTGTATGATATAATCATAGCGTTCAAAACTAATATAAGGAGTGAAACAATGAAAAATAAAATAAACTTTATCGCAAGTGACATTGAGGGAACACTTGTTGATGGAAAAGGTAATTTAAGAGAAAATGTTGCAAACTTAATCAAAGGAATTGAAGACAAAAAAATTGAATTTGCTCTTCAATCTGGAATGAGTTTGTTTGAAATTGAAAACACATTTTCAAAAATTAAAGAAGAAGCAAAAATGGAATCAATGGCAGCAGATATTGTTGCTTTTGGTGGAGCATACATAAAACTTAGTGACGGAACTGTCCTAAAAGATAAGCCACTAACTGTTGATGAACTTGAAAGAGTTAGAAATGTTGTGAAAGAGTGTGCAAACGGCACTGTTATTATCTATCGTGGAAAGGAAGAGAACTACAGAGAAAAATTAACTGAGGTTGAAAGCATTAGCGGAAAAGTTAAATATGCGGGTCTTGTTGCTTTGGTTAGCCTTTTGGAAGCAATCAAAAAAGTAAACTTGCCTCACGTAAAAATTTCTAAAAATATGCTTAAAGCAAAGATGAATAACAATGAAATTTACTCATTGGAAATTATCAACACAGGATCAAAGTTAAAATTAATTGAAGAAGGGCTCAAAAAAGAGTTTGGAGCTAGTGTTGACATAAATAATGGAAGAACCGTTCAACTTGGGCATGGCACAAAACTTGATGCAATAAAAACAGTTCAAAAGCACAAAACAGGATCATCAAGCTTAAAAGGTGTTTGTTCAATTGGTGATGGAGTTAATGACATTGGCTCACTTGATGCAACAGAATATGCAATTGTGACAAACACAAAATATGAAAGTGTTTATAATGTTGCAAAAAAATCAGTTAGCAATGGAAAGAAAACAAAGTTTGCTGTTGGGAAATTTGATGACGAAGCAATTAGATTCCTAACCAATCAAGAGTTTAGTTCACAAAAGATGATTGAAACAACAAAAACAGCTGGTGCGGAAAAAATTAAGCACAAAGAAGAAGAAAAGGCTTTGTAAGAAATATTATAAAACAATCACAAAAATTGTGGTTGTTTTCTTTTTTTTATTGTTGACAATTTTGTTTTGTGTGATATAATCAAAAATAGAGTTAGTTTTTAAACAAAATCAAAGGGGAAACGATGAAAAATAACATAAAGCACATAATATGCGACATTGACCAAACGCTTTTGAAACCAAATGGAGAACTTCAACTTGGGTGCAAAGAACTTATGATAAGTGTGTTTGAAAGTAAGATTCCAATAACATTTCTGTCAGGGAAAAACATGAGTGAAATCTTGGGTTTTTTTGATAAATTATGTTTGGAATGCGGCATTGATAAAAACTTTTTTAACGTTAGTTTTGCATCAAATGTTGGGGCTTCAACAACAACAAAAAATGGATTGAGTGAAAGCAAACCAATTTTGGAAAGTGATATAAGAAAGATTGAAGATATTGTTAGAAACATTACAAAAAGTTCTGTTATTGTCTATAAAACAAGAACAAACAATTATATGGAAAGTTTGTTAGATTCAAAACATAAAATTAAAAAGTTTATCACTTCAAGCGTTGTGAAAGCGCTAGATGAAATTGGAAGAGTTGATTTTCCAATTTCAGCAAAAAGAAGAGAATATATTGATGTTTTATTAAAAGACAAGCAAGTTTTGTCACTTGAAGTTGTTTGTGCAAGAAAAGCAAAAGAGGTTGCATCAGTTTTAAGTGAACAGTTCCCAAATCTTGTTGTTTGCCAAGGAGGGGCGGTGCAAGTTTCCCGCATGGGGAAAAGAGCATACATCGAACAATATGTTGTCAATGACAACGTAAAATGGGATGATATTTGTGTTTTGGGAGATGCACTAAACGATCGTGAAGCCCTTCTTAACGCAGGCTATGGAATTGTTTGCAACCCAAAAAAGAAAAGGCTTGACTTGGTGAAAGAGGTTTTAGATCTTCAGGAAAGTGGGGAAAGCAAGTTTGTGACAAACAATTTGGGTTCATATAATGTTATTAACTATGTAACAAACAAAGATTATAACCAAAACATAATGGTTCAACAGTCAAAAAATGTTATGAAAACGTTGGAATCAGCAAAAAGAGTTCAGAAAAATGAAAAAGCATAATTTGTGCTTTTTTATTTTATTGCTTTAACAAATTTTTTATGTTATAATGATTTTAGGAGTTTAATGTGGAAAATAAAAAAGCAAAACAAACTTTTGACTATTTGGAAAAGTTATTTAAAAATCCTGATCCAGAACTAAAATACAGCACACCTTTCGAGTGCTTGGTTGCTGTGATTTTGTCTGCTCAGTGCACCGACAAACGAGTTAATGAGGTGACAAAAGTTTTGTTTAAAAATTATAACACTCCTAATGATTTTGCGAAATTGAAACAAACTGAACTTGAAAAGATGATTTACAGTTTGGGGTTCTATCATAATAAGGCAAAAAACATAATTGCAATGAGTAAGCAGATTATAAATGACTATGGGGGCAAAGTTCCAAACAGCTCAAAAGAGTTAAAAAAATTGGCTGGAGTTGGAGAAAAAACAGCAAATGTTGTGGCTTCAGCTGTGTTTGATGAAAATGTTATGGGAGTTGACACACATATTTTTAGAGTTTTAAATCGTTTGGGACTTGTAAATCAAAAAACTCCAGAAAAAACTGGTGAAGAGTTTTCACAAAAATATCCAGAACACTTAAACCACGACACGCATTTTAGGCTTGTTTTGTTTGGAAGATACCATTGTACAGCAAGAAATCCAAAATGTGAAATGTGTGAGTTGAAAACATTTTGCAAATACTATAAAGAAGGTAAAAAATAATGTTTATAGATAAAGTGACAATATTTGTTAAATCAGGAAATGGTGGCGACGGAGCCAACACTTTTAGGCATGAAAAATATGTTCCAAATGGTGGACCAGATGGCGGTGACGGTGGAAAGGGTGGCGACATTGTTTTGCGTGTTAAGCAGGGGTTAAACACTCTTGTTGATTTTCGTTTTCACAAACATTTTAGAGCAGAAGATGGTGGCAAAGGTATGCCAAAAAACTGCACCGGAAAAAGTGGAGCGCCTCTTTTTATTGATGTCCCACAGGGAACAGTTGTGAAAGACAAAGAAACAGGAAAAGTTATTGTTGATATGTTCGACAAAGATCAAACTCACACTTTGCTTGTTGGCGGAAGTGGTGGGAAGGGGAATGCTCACTT
>JAEETG010000114.1 GCA_016290255.1 Clostridia bacterium | reverse complement strand
TTTTTGGCAAAGCCCTTTTTTATTAAATCAAATGCAAGCTTTAGCAGTCACATTGATTGTGGTTGTTTTTCTTTTTAAAGCAACAACAGAAGAATAAGAGAAGTATCAAAATTGTGCAAAGGTCTAACCCGCAATTAAGTATGCCACAATTTAAAAGAACATAAATAATCACAAGAAGAGTTAAAACGTCACAGCTTGAGTTTTTTGATTTTCCACAGCCACCTTGGTTCTCCATTCCGCAAAACATATTGCCAAACATCTTTGGTCCTCCTTATATTTTTGTGCGCGTTTTTTATGTAGTTTTATCTTTTGTTCATCATCTCACATAGTCATACTATTAAATAGACGCAAAAAATGTTCCAAGTTTTTAAATATTTTTTATTTCGCACTCCCCTGTTTTTGGGTTAACAATTATGTTTATGCTCTTGCCGTCTGCACCCAAAAATGAAACAAGATAATATTTTTCTTCCACTTTGTTGGTGATATCGGAAACAATTTTGATGTGAATTTCAAAATCATTTTCCCTGAGTTTGTTATACCTTTCTCCCAACTCATCTAAGGCAATTTTTAGGGCTTTTTGACTGTTTACTTTAAACGTTGAAGTTATGTTTTCCATTTCAGCAATTTCTTCACCGCTTCCATTGTTTATTTTGATAACCAAAACAGAATTGTCATCTATTTTCTTATTTATGTCGCCTGCATAACTGTCATCAAAAGGGCTTTGTTCAAACTCGCCAGAATATTCATCGTTATCGGAACACACAGAGTAAGTTAGCTTTTCTGTTTTAAATTCACCTTTTGGCTTTATTGTCACAACGCCAAACTCAACTTTTTCTTCGCTTTTACCGTTCAAAAGATATGGGCTTTCTCGCATTCCACTTGAAAAACTGACATAATAGTTTTCTGTTTCTCCCTCAAAATAACTAACTCTTTCGTCTGAAATTTTGTTTTGGCACTCCTTCATCACGTCTTGTGAGCAACCAACAAACAACAAACAAAAACTCATTAAAATAAAAAAAGCATAAAGATATATTTTCCTTGCCAGCATTTTTCACCTACCTATAATATATGTTTATGCAACAAAAATTTTGTTTAGAACAAAAAAATTGGGATTAACCCAATTTTCCTAACATTTCAACTCTTTTTTCATGCCTTCCGCCCTCGAACTCGGTGCTTAAGAATGTGTTTATGATTTTCTTTCGCTTTCCAAAACGCATGTTTGCTCCCATAACCAAAACATTGGCGTTGTTGTGTGCTCGGCACATTTTTGCATCTTTAACACTGTGGCATAATGCTCCGCGCAAAAACTTGTATCTATTGATTGCAATAGACATTCCAATTCCTGTTGTGCAAATGAGAACTCCAACAGCGTCTGGTTTCTTTTCAATTGCCTTGGCAAGTTTTTCTGCATATTCTGGATAGTCAACACTGTCGGTTGTGTTTGTTCCCAAATCTTTATATTCTAGATTGTATTTTTCAAACAATCCAATAACCTTTAGTTTTGTGGTGTAGCCACCATGGTCACAAGCAATGTAAATCATATAACAAACCCCTTATTATTTTTTAAATTCTTTTTTTGCACCATTTTCATAAATATATAGCGGATATTTCTCTTTTCTTGCAGGCACTTCCAAAATTTTGCTTTCAGACAAAGCAACCATGCTTTTTGGGTAGTCTGTTCTATCTTCTGCAAAAACTTTTGAAACTCTTTTGTAGTGAACATACAAACAAACACCCACAATCAAACATGTTACCAAAATAACCAAAAGTGCCAATATAATGTATTCTTCAATCATCTTATTATATCTCCTCTCACTGTTTTTAAAATTGGAAATCTTGGCTCAAGTTGTGAATATTTGTCAAATGCCAAACATTCTGGCTCATAACGAACACCGTTGACTTTGAAACCCTCACCGTGCATATCTGTTCCACCAGTTGGAATCAGATTGTTGTCTAGGCAGAACCTATAAAGCCAAATGGAATTATCCACTGTGAACTTTTTGTGGATGCACTCAAATCCGTCCAAAACTTTGAGTGAATGAAGTTCTTTTACTAACTTTTTAGGGTCCTTTTCTCCATAAACAGTGAAAGCGTGAGCAAATATTGCAATTCCACCAGCGTTGTGGATTTTTGTGCAAACATACTCAAGTGGTGGTGTTTCACCAACAATGTCATAACAGTGGAAAAGCGAACCTGGTTTTATCATGTGGTCACGATATAGGTTATCTGACTTGTTGATGTGATATTTTTCATATAACATTAAATTTTCTGGGTATTTTGCTAGGTCTGCAAAAAAGCATTTGTGGGCTGTTCTAAACTTCACGTCAAACTTTAGGCCTTGTGTTACTTTGAAGCCCAAGTTTTTTCCAAGTTCAACAAGCTTTCTTAGCCTTTCGCATTCAAGTTCATATTGGAAATCCCAACTAAGTGCTTGGAATCTTGCAAGTTCATCTAGGTCAAAATCATATGCCAAAACTTCATATTTTTTGCCATTATATGAAACTGCAATTTCACAGCCATTAATGTATTTACCCGCAAAGTTTGTTTTACCCTTTTTAATCAAATCACGCATTTCATAGTTAGCATACAAAACATCGTGATCGGTAAATGACAAAACATCAATTCCTCTTTGACTTGCAAAATTTAATAGTTCTGGAACGCTGTACATTCCATCTGAATATTGTGTGTGAATGTGCATGTCTAGAAGTTGCCCTTGCTTGTAGAGTCTGTTATACATTGTTTTCTCCTTATTTTTCTATGTGTTCATCTAAATACGTTGCCATGAAGTCTGCCATGTGCAAAAGAACAGCAATTGGGTATTTGTAGAAAGCGGAACTTAGTGCATAAGATCCACCCAGAACTCTTGCATCAAATCCTCCCATATGCCAGTTGATTGCCATTGCCTCTTCTCGTGAAAGTTTAATGAAGCCGCTTAAAATGTAAACTGACTTTTCCCCGTGCCCATATGGAAGTTCTTCATCAACAACAAAATATGGTTTTTGAACCCATTCGCCATCAACTTTCACATTTCTGAGTTCTTGCTTATATGTGTTAATTTTGCACACATCGTGAAGAAGCGTTATGATTGCCAAACTTTCTTCACTAATTTTGTCTTGATAGTTTTCTCCAAACTCTTGAATGCAAAGTTTTTTCATTCTCTCATAGACATTTAGTGAGTGGAGGCAAAGCCCACCTTCACAATTTGAATGAAACTTTGAACTTGCTGGAGCGGTGAAAAAATCTGTTTTTTGGAGCCATTCCAAAAGTTTGTCTGCCCCATCTCTTGTTATGTTCTTTTGAAAAAGTTCAATAAACTTCTGTTTGTTTTCTTTAATCATCAAACGTTCCTTTTAAATTAGAAATACATCAAAACTGTTATCAAAATTGCAAATGCACAGAATCCTAATGTCATGTCTAATTTGCTCTTTGAGTTAATGAACGCAAACACCATTCCAGTTATTGCAAGACCAATTGCAAGCAAGAAGAACACGCCTTGTCCAACGCCCATATAAACTCCAAATTGAGCAAGAACACCCCAAATGAGAGTTAGGCCAAGTGATGCCAAAGACAAAATGAGGGAAATTGTTTTTAGTGTTATGTTTACACTAGCACTTTTTTGTTCTTTCT
>JAEETG010000113.1 GCA_016290255.1 Clostridia bacterium | reverse complement strand
ATGGAAGAGTTCCACAAAACTGGAGCAAAAATGTTCATTCAGCTAACTGCTGGTTTTGGTCGTTCTTTTTCAATTCCAAACTCAATGAAAGGAATCATCAAAAACAAACTTTTGTGCAAAATGTTAAAGCCAATCATCGACTTGGAGCGTTTGTGTGCTGCACCAAGCAGGCTTCCATCTCGTTGGCTTGAGGGCTACACAACAAGGGAAGTAACCAAAAAAGAAATTGAAGACATGGTGTTTGCTTTTGCAAAAACTGCAAAGAAACTAAAAGAAGCTGGTGTTGACGGCGTTGAAATTCACGCAGTTCACGAAGGATATCTTCTAGACCAGTTCACTCTTCCATACACCAACCAAAGAACAGATGAATATGGTGGAAGTTTTGAAAATCGTTATAGGTTCGCAACAGATATTGTAAAGAAAATCAAAGAATATTGTGGTCAAGATTTTCCTGTTTCTCTTCGTTATAGTGTTGTTTCAAAAACAAAAGGATTCTGTGACGGTGCTGTTCCAGATGAAAAATATAAAGAAGTTGGCAGAACGCTTAAAGAAAGTGAAAAAGCGGTTAAATATCTTGAGAAAGCAGGATATGACATGCTTAACTGTGACAACGGAACATATGATGCTTGGTATTGGGCGCACCCACCAGCATATATGCCACAAAACTGTAACCTAAGTGATGTTGCTCACATCAAAAAGTTCACAAACATTCCTGTTATTTGTGCTGGAAGAATGGAACCAGAAACTGCCGCAAAAGCAATCAAAGCAAAAGAAATTGATGCAATGGGTGTTGCAAGGCAATTCTTGGCAGACAGCCACTGGGTTACAAAATTAAAAGAAGACAAACTTGAAGATATTTTGCCTTGCATTTGTTGCCACAACGGTTGTTTCCCAATGGCACACTACAAAGGTGTTGCGTGTGATGCCACAATGGAAGACTCAAAACACATGGCAAGATGTGCACTTAACCCAACAACAATGGACGGCGGAAAATATGACATAAAGCCAGCAAAGAAGCAAAAAACAGTTGCTGTTATTGGTGGTGGAGTTGGTGGAATGGAGGTTGCACGAATTGCAACTCTTCGTGGTCACAAGGTGACAATCTATGAAAAGACCAACAAACTTGGTGGAGTGTTCATTCCAGCATCAAACATGCCTTTCAAAGAGAAAGACAAAATGCTCATCAAATGGTATCAAAAACAAATTGAGGACTTAAAGATTGATGTGAAATATAAAACAGAGATAACTGACATCTCAACATTAGACGCTGACGAAATTGTGATTGCAACTGGTGCTGTTCCTAAAAAACTTCGTATGCCAGGAAGTGAAAAATGTGTTGAGGCAGTTGAATATTTAAGTGGCAAATCAGTTGGCAACAATGTTTTGATTGTTGGTGGAGGCCTAACTGGTTGTGAAATTGCCTATGACTTGTTCCTAAAAGGCAAAAAGCCAACAATTGTTGAGGCACTAGACGATTTGATGAAAGCGCCAGGCTTGTGCCTTGCAAACTCATCATATTTGCGTGACTACTTCAAAGCGCACAAAGTGCCAGTGTATTTGGAGAGCAAACTTCTTCAAATTGGTGACGGCTTTTGTTTGATTTCAGATAAAGATGGCAAATCAATCAAAATCAAAACAGACAGCATAATAACCTGCATTGGTTACAAACCAGCCCCACTTGTTCAAAAAGGGAAGAATGTTCACATTGTTGGTGACGCACTAAAAGTTGGAAACCTAAGAACTGTTGTGTGGCGTGCTTGGGAAGTTGCTGAAAAGATATAAAAATATAAGCAAATTATCAAAAAGAGGTCTTGCAAAGCCTCTTTTTTTGTGATATAATTTGCTTACAGAGTGAATAAAAGGGTGGTGAAATATTATGATGATAAAAAAAGTTCCTTTGGTAGATAAAGATGGAAACCAAATTGAGGAGAAAAAAGGGGTTGCAAATTTTTTTGTTAATCAATTCTCATTAAAACTTGCACACGAAAAATTTTTGAAAGCAACAGGAATGAAAATAACAGACAGTGCAATGCTTGGACCAATTTATTTTTTGGGTGAACAAGATGGAATTAAAATAAGAACACTTGCTGATGATGACGAAAACAAACTAAACATGCAAAAATCAATCTACACCTATGCAGATGTTGAAGCATCAATCTCTTGGTGGAAAGAAGCAGAAAGAGTTCTTGGAACAAAGTTAACAGAAGTTGATGCAGAAAAGGTTGCACAAAATCTTTTAACTGTTGATGATTTCATTTTTGATGACATTCCAGAAAAAGAATCAGAAAAACTTATAAGTGCAATTGAAACAGTAAACAAATATATCATAGGCTATCAAGAATCAAAAGATGAAGAGAAGAAGAAAACATATTTGGCAGTAATCAAAGTTTTGCTTCCAGAACAATATGCAAAACAAGAAAGACTTAACCTAAACTATCGTCAAATTGCAGAACTTGCAAAATATGGAAAAAACAAAGATAGCGTTGAATGGAATCAATTCATGGAATTTGCAAGAGGGCTTGACCACTTCAATGAAATAATCGCCACAAAAGAAGAACAACAAAAAACAAAAACAGAGCTTAAACAAGAAGCAGAAGCCGAAGCACTAATCAAAAAGATTGAAGAAAGAAAACAAAAAGCACAAATCAGAAAAGAGAAAAGAGATGAACTCAGATATAAAATTGCTGTTTGGGAAGTTAAAGCATTGTTAAAACTTGCATTTGCTGCAGATTCAGTGAAAACAGCAGTCAAGAAAGGTGCAAAGAAAATCTATGATGGTTCAAAAGCTGTTGCAACAAAAGTTAAAGAGGCTTTCGCATCAAAAAAAACACAATCAAAAGACGAAATGTCTATGTAAAATATGAAAAACAGATAAAAAACTTTGATTCAAAGTTTTTTATTTTTTTATGAAAATATATTGACTTTTCTTTTATAATAAGGTAAAATAGACTCAGTATCATTTCGTGGCGGCGTAGCTTAGTTGGTTATAGCGATCGGTTCATACCCGATAGGTCGAAAGTTCGAATCTCTCCGCCGCTACCAGAGATGCTGGCAACTCTTGTTTTGCTAGTTATGGCCCCGTGGTCAAGCGGTTAAGACATCACCCTTTCACGGTGGTAACACGGGTTCGATTCCCGTCGGGGTCACCAAAATAAAAAGACTGAACATTTTGTTCAGCCTTTTTTATTAAATATTATGACAAAATTAATATCCTATGTTATAATATGTTTAACAAGAAAGGGAAAAGCAAAAATGAGTGGTAATATAGTGTTAAATTGTAAAGATAAAGTTTTTACAGAAAAAATTTTAAATGATTTAGAAGATTTTCAGAAAGAGGCAATGAATTTTTTTGAAATTGACAAATTATCTAGAACTTTTAATGTGCAAATTTATGATTCTTTAACTAATTTTGTTAATTTTGTTACTTTTAACGGGAAAGAACCAAAGAGATATCACGATGGAACAGTTGCAACAACAAGAAATGGTGTTGTTCATATTTTAAATTTGGAATTATACACTCAAGATGAACGTCATAAAAACAACAATTATGATGACTACATAAAAACATTAAAACATGAATTTGTGCATATTTGTCATGAAGAAATTTTGAAGGACAAAAACATTATGCCACCACTTTTAATGGAAGGAATTGCAACAAGATTGGCAGGGCAAACAAAATACGCCAATAAAGTTACAGAAATTAACTGCTCAGCAGATGATTTAGTTTTTGATTTCTATAAAATAAAAAATAACTACGCCTATGCCTATGAAATTATGGGGTATTTAATGCAAAACAAATCACATAATGATTTATTAAAAATATTGAGTGAGCCTCAAAAAGAAGATGTTGATAGGCTAATTAAAGATACCAACAAGTTTTTAAAATCAAAACAAAACACCATTGAAAAACAAAAACTATAAATAAGTGAGGTATAAAAATGAAGAAGGCGATTATTGGTGAAAAAGAATTTTTTGAAAATCAAGATTTTTTTAAAAATAATTTAGGTTTTGTTTATAATTTTGATAATTTTGAAGAATTGAAAATGTGCGTTAAGGGGAGGTTTGAATTAACACATGAAAATTTTAATAAAATAAGAGAGAACAGATATCAAAGTATTTTTAATGAATTTAAAAATAAATATTTGGAACACCCAAACAAGTTCTTTTTATCTATTGTTTTTGATGATAAAATTTATTCAATTGCTAGTTTTACAGTATTTGATGATTATTGTTATATTGACGATGTTCAAACTGAACTTTGTCACAGAAAGCATGGATTAGCCACAATGGCTCTTAAAAATGGTTTAAGTAACTTTGGGGATAAGTTAATAAAACTTGATACAGAAAAAACAAATATTGAAGCAAAATCTCTTTATGAAAAATTAGGATTTACTGTTGCAAAAGAAGATAATGAAAAAGTCTTTTATGAAAAATCGTTAAATAAACAAAAATTAATGGAAAAATTTATTTCTAAGTAAAATAATAATATTTCAAATAAATCCAACTCAATTGATAACTAAACTATAGTTTGGTTCACAGTGGTAACACGGGTTCGATTCCTGTCGGGGTCACCAAAATAAAAAAGCCTGAACATTTTGTTCAGCCTTTTTTGTTATATTTTTGATTTGCAATCTTTGTTAATATATGATAAAATGCAAAAAACGGAAGAAAAGGGTGCCATGGGTAAAAAAATAAAAATGCAAGAAGATGAAACAAGGCTGAAAGAAGAAAAAGATAAGAAACCAAAATGTGAAGACGCAAAACAAGATGTGACCAATGCTAAAGAAAAGGTTGAAGAAGTTTCTTTTAGTGAACAGCCAAAGAAAAGTTTCTTTGGAAGAAAACAAAAGTTTAAGCAACTAACAATGTTTGAAAAAAATGACTATATAACAAAGTCTGCCATAAAAACAAGAGTGTTGATTCCAAGAGTGAAATATAAAGGTCCACTTTCATATCGTGGAATAAGGCTGATTGCGTTTCTTTTTCTGTTTTTGGGAATCTTTGCAGGCTTTTTGCCTTTGTTTGTTGAGCTAAAGGGTGGAGACGTTGATGTTGCAAACAAAATTGCGGCTGTTTTTGAGTGGACAGAACAGATTGCTTTGCCTCTTTTTCTGGTTTCTGCTTTCAGTATGATTTTGGCAAGGAAAAAAGAAACAATTCAAACGATGATTCGCTTTTTTGTGTTGGCTCTTTTCATTTATATCGCAACAATTTTTGTTTTTGAACACTATGTTATAAATTTTTTTGCAATCGCTCACCCAGAAATGACGCCAGCAGAACTAAGGGCTTTTGCAAACGCAAAAACAATTGCGGAATTTGGAGAAATCATTCATTATAACATTTTCTTAGATATGCTTTTGTGTTGCTCTTTCTATTTCTTTTTAATGTGGACTCCAAAAAAGATAAAGAAAAATCATCTTGGTTTGTTTAGGGCATGTTCTTCTGTTCCAATTTTGTATGTGGTGACATCAATGGTGCTTTTTGCTTTGAACAACAACCAAATCATCAACTTGCCTGTTGCGTGTTATGCACTTTTGGTTTGCCGTTCCCCAGCGGTGTATTTGGTGTTCTTCTTTTTGGTTTTATTTATGAAAACCAGAGAGAAAATTTTTGCAAGAATGGGTGGAAATGCTTTTCAATATCAAGCATATTTGCAATCAAATGCCAACACTTTTCATTTTTCACTCTTCTATAGTGTAAATTTGGCTATTGTTAGTTTGTTTGATTTTGTGTTATCTTTCATTCCAGGGGCGCAATCTCTTGGGTTTGGAACATCTTTTATGATGTTTTTGGCAATTCCGTTTGTTATGCTTTTGAGATACACAAAAGACTACAAAAACAAGAGCATCGACATTATTTTGCCAGTTGTGTTTATGGGGCTTGTTCTGTTTGTTGTTGTTGAACTCTTGTTCCAATTCTTGATTTCCTAAAAATTGTATAGAAAAACTTTGTCTAAAAATGGCAAAGTTTTTTTAATGTTTTCTTATTTTGTTTGCATCTTTTTCATTTGACTTTTTTTGAAATATTTTTGTATAATAAAATATATATGTGGAGGTGTTAAATGAACAAAATTTTGGTTGCATTTTTTTCGCATAAAGGCGAAACATATTTTCCAGGTGGATATAGAAATGTTGAAAAGGGGAATGCTCAAATAATTGCAGAAAAAGCAAGTGATATGCTTAATGCTGATTTGTTTGAAATTGTTGGCGAAACAAGTTACCCAAAGGACTATAACGCTTGTTGCAGAGTTGCAAAAGATGAACTTATGCAAAATAAAAGGCCAACTCTTTTGAACTATTTGCCAGACCTAAATCAATATGAAAAAATAATTTTGGTTTATCCATGCTGGTGGGGAACAATGCCAATGCCTGTTTTCAGCTTTTTGGAGCACTATGACCTAACAGGCAAAACCATTTTGCCAATTTGCACTCACGAAGGAAGTGGAATGGGCAACAGTGAAAAGGACCTACAAAAGGTTTGTGGTAATGCAAATGTTTGCAGTGGGCTGGCTGTTCAGGGGGCAAACGCAGGAGTTTGCGATTCAAAACTGAAAGAATATTTGAAAAACAATGGATTGTGTTAAGGGGGCTTTATGAGAAAATTTTTTCAAGTGGACAAAGAATTTATGGAATATGAAAAAGAAAATGCTGTTTTGCCCAAAAGGGCAACAGTGCATTCTGCTGGATATGATTTTGTGTCTCCAATAGAAATTGAAATAAAACCACACAAAAGTGAACTTATTTGGACAAATGTGAAAGCACAGTTCGGGGAAGATGAAGTTTTGATTCTTGCGGTCACAAGCGGAATGGGTAAACGCGGAATTATGCTGGCAAACAATGTTGGCATTATCGACAGCGACTATTTTGGCAACCAGTTCAACGATGGAAACATTGGTTTTAGGTTATATAATTTTAGTGATGAACCATATGTGATTAAACAAGGCGAAAAAATTGGCCAAGGCCTATTCATTAAGTTTTTAAAGGTTGATGATGAAGAAACTGTAACCAGAAAACGTGAGGGCGGTTTTGGTTCAACAGACAAAAAATAAAAAATTGGTGATTTTAAGTTGATTTTATAGTTTTTTTTGGGTATTATTATAAAAAAGCGGGGTAAAAAATGACAAACAATTCTTTTGAGTTTAAAGCGTTTGGTATAAAAGATAATTTGCAAAATTTAATCAAACGAACAGGAATATTGGAAATAATTTTTGGTTCATATTTTTTGGTTGTTTCTGCATTATACTTTTTTGTGTTCATATCATCGCTTTTTATGAGCAGTTGGGGAGAGGGTGTTTTCAAGGTGTTCGGCTATAAGGAAGGCGTGAGCCTTGGGGCAGTGTTTGTTCTTTTGTTTATTGTTATGGGAGCACTTCATTTGATTACCGCATCGCTCATGATTGTTTCTGGGCTAAAAGCAAAAGCATATTCCAAGAACCCAGTTTTGCTCATCAACGGCAAAAAAGAATATTTGGCATCTGCAATTTTCTACATCGTGTTTATGGCTTTAATGCTTGTGTCAATTTATATTTGTTTGGTCTTTTCATTTAGTTTGTTTATATACTTTATATTGATTGCACTTTTGGCACTTTTGGCAGTAACCCTTTACAAGTTTTTGGCTCTTCAAAATTTGCCAAACAAAGAAAATGTTTTGGATGTTGAAACTCTTCCAGACGAAAAAAAAGAAGCAATTCTCTTAAAGTCCAACACGCTCAAAAAAGTGGACACACCTAAAAAAACAACGGAACCGAAAAAAGAAACCGAACCTAAAAAGGAAACAAAAGCATCTCCAAAAAAGACAACAAAAACCACTAAAAAAACGGAAAAATAATTCCGTTTTTTCTTTTTGAAAAAAATAAGGATATTGACTTTTAGGCCGTTTATTGCTATAATCTTTTTGGAGCGAAAGATGAAAAAGAAAGAAATATTGTTTGACTTAAAACAGCCATATGTGTTTAAAAAAGTTAAAATTCCAAAATATGTTTCATATAATCCGTCATATTGGTTATTTCATAAGCAATATTTTTTCAAATATCCAAAACACGCACAGCAAGACACTGGAGAATTGGTTGGCGAAATTGTGGTTTCCAAACTTTGCAAAGAACTTGGCGTTGACTGTGTTGAGTGCGGCTATGCCATCAATGAACAAAAAGGTCATGAAAGAAGAGGGATTATGTCAAAAAGTTTTTTGTCTGAAAAAGAAGAGGCAATAACTCTTAGTGAAATTCGTGACAAAGAGGTGATGAAAGATTATCCAAAAGAGTTATATTTTCAAATGATGGTTGTTTTTGCTCGTGCTTGCCCAATAACATTTCTTTTCAAATTTAAAGATCTTCATGTTGTTGCTCACAGTTTGCTATATAAACACAAAATGAAAAGCAAACTTTTGATGCCGTTTGACAACACCTTTATTGAAAAGAATAAAAAATATTTGGAAGAAATAAAAGAAAAAACAAGAACAGAAAATGCTTTGAACATTGATGAGTGTGAAAGAAGAATTCAAATGTTTGCAACAGAAAATGGTTTAACTGTGTCTAGTGACACAAGGTTTAAACTTCAGCAAATGGCAATCATTGATGCAATCACAAAACAATTTGATAGGCATGCTGGAAACATTAGCATCATATATGATAAAAAGCAAAAAACAGCACGCATTGCCCCAATGTATGATAATGGAATGTGTGAGCGATTTGGAATTGATGCACCAATCATGGATTACCCTTTGCAAGTGAACTGCCATATAAAACTAAGTGAAAAAGATATTGAGGAAATCAACAACCCTAAAACAGAAATTTCACAATTTTTTAAATCTGTTTGTGAGTTTTACCAAAATGGAAAAGCAAAACAATTGTTTAATAGCATGAAAGAAGAATTTTGCATTATGGATTCAATTAAGGAAAAACACTTAAATCAAGACAGTGACTTGCTGGAAAGAGAAAAAACAGATGCTTATTGGGCTGAGGCAGAACAAAACTACAAAAAGGGGTTGGACTACATAAAAAAAGAACTGTCCGCTTCAAAAAGTTGTAGGGCAATAGTTGAAAAAATGATATAAATAACAAAAAACAGTGGATTTCCCACTGTTTTTTATCTGGTTAGTTCTTTGTTTGTTGAGTTAATCAAAATAACATCGTTTTTGTCTTCTCTTCGATATTCTCTTAGTTTTTGTGTCATCTCTGCGGCACATTTTGCTTTTTTGTCATATTCGCGGATTTTTTTGTTTTGTTTGTGGATTGCGAGCTCTGTTAGAATTGTGGCTCCAATGCCAACACCAACAGATATTCCAACACACGCGGCATCTGAAACAATTTCGTTGAGAGCACAAACACTGCCAGCTGCAGCCAAAGATCCCACACCCAAAGATGCTGCGGTGGAAGCAGCAAATGCGGCGGTGTGAACATCATAATAATCTTCAATGTAACCAATTGTTTGGTTTAACGCGTTGTCTTTTATTTTTTCTTCATAGCCTGCGTCTATTCCCGTGAAGTTATACATTTCATAAAAAGCAATGTCTGCTTCTTTTTTTTCATTATAAAAGTTAATAAATTGCTGCAATTCTTTTTCTTTTGCTGAGTCTTTTTTTTGTTCCATTTTTCCGTTTCCTTTTTTCACAAAAATTATAATATGAAAAATTGAAGTTGTCAATACCATATTTTATAAAAAAACACATTTTTTTGCTATTTTATTTGACTAAAAACGCAATAATATGTAAAATGAAATCAGATGAAAAAAGCCAAGAAAGGGGAGGAAAACATGGCAATAAAATTAACAAAAGAACAACAAGAAATTCTGGACGGAAAACACGGCGACACAAAAAAGAGAGTTTTGAAAACTCTGATTATGTATGGAGAAACATTTGGTGCAAAAAAATTGGTGAAAGTGACATCAAAATACAACCACCTCGTAACAGCATTTGGGCTAAAGGCTTTAGGGCCTGTTTACAACCTGTTAAATAAGCTTTTGGAAGATGGAGCAAAATCTGGCCAACAATTTTCTGTGGACCCAAGACCACTAGACAAAAATGTTCCAGCAAACTTTTTGCAAAAACTTATTTTCAACAAGTTTATGTATTCAAAGCAAGATTTCTATGAAAAGCAACTAAAAGAGTTGGGACTCATGAACGAAGATGCCTTCACTTGCACGGCCTACATGCCTGAAGTTGGAAACACACCAAAAAAGGGTGAGGTTTTGAGTTGGTCTGAATCTTCTGCTGTTGTTTATGCAAACTCAGTTTTGGGCGCAAGATGCAACCGTAACTCAGGAATTATGGACCTCATGGGTTCTGTTGTTGGATATGTTCCATATTTTGGACTTTTGACCGATGAGGGAAGAAAGGCAAAATGGGTCGTGAAAGTTAACACCACAAAAAAACCAGAAGCACAACTTTTGGGTTCAGCAATTGGAATGAAGGTTATGGAAGATGTTCCATATGTTGTTGGGCTTGATAAGTGGCTTGGCAAAAAACTTGATGATGAAACCTGTTCATATCTAAAAGATTTTGGTGCAGCAACTGCATCAAACGGAGCAGTTGGACTTTATCACATCGACAAACTAACCCCTGAGGCAAAAGAACTTGGAAAAGACCTTATTGAAAAGGGTGCAAAAGAATATGTTATTGATGATGCAGAACTTGAAAGGGTTAAAAAGAGTTATCCAGTTGTTTGGAAAAATCCAAACGCAAAACCAAAACTTTGTTTCATGGGTTGCCCACATATGTCACTTGAACAACTAATTTCTTGGACCAAAAAACTAGACACAGCACTAAATAGCGTTAACAGAAAGAAAGTGTATATCAAAACTGTGTTCACAGCATCTCCTGGCGTTGTGAAAGAGTTTGAAAAAACTGGATATGCCTCACGCCTTAAAGAAATGGGAGTTATTGTTTCATCAATTTGCCCACTTATGTATATGAACAACCCACTATGTGGCAAAATGCCTGTTATCACATCATCAAATAAACTTAGAACCTACACAACTGCAAGATACTACACCGATGATGAAATCTTAAGTCAAATCACAAAAGGAGGAAAGGCATAATGAAAACATTTAAAGGAAGAGTTATCGCTCCTGGAACAGTGAGCGCAAAAGCACTTGTTAGCCACGGCGGGCTAAACACTTTGGCATCATTTCAAAAAGCACTTCAGTTTGGCGACAAAAAAGCAACTTGTGGCGACCAAAACAACAAAGACCTTTTTGGCAAACAAATGGCAGGAAAGGCTTTGTGCCTCCCTCAAACAATTGGATCAACAACAGGTGGGCTTGTTTTGTATTGTGCTTGTTCAATGAAAAGGCAACCTGCTTGCATGCTTTTTTCAAAACCAATCGACTCTTTGGCTGCAGCTGGTTCAATTCTTGCCAGTGTTTGGCTTGATGATGTTTCAATGCCAGTTGTTGACAACCTTGGTGATGAATTTTTGGAATATGTGAAAGATGACATGACAATAACCATCAAAGATGGTGGAATTGTTGAAGTTGAATAAAAGCAGCCCTTTGGCTGTTTTTATTTATATTTATAAAAGCTTATTGATTATTTGTTGGTTTTGTGTTATAATCAACATAGAAAGTTGTGGGGGGATTGAGAAATGTTTGAAAACGAAATTAGCATAAAAAAGAAATATCCATTTTTAAGTGAGCACGATATCTTTTTGATTGGAAAAATTAATATGAAAAGGATGTGCGATTTTAAGAAGGTTTACAAAAAGTATGATGATAGTTTGGAAGATCGAGAAACATTCAAGAAGGTTAAAAATAGTGTTGAAAATAGGCCCGAACGCGATGTTGTTTACTATACTTTGATTGTTGGTGATTTGAAAAATGCATTATATTATAATTTTGATGAAAATGGCACAATAAAATTTTACCACACAAATGGCATGGTGGGATGTGGTGATGCATATGGAATTCCTGGTCAATATTTATTATCTGGCACTGCGTTCAAATACAACAAAGGTGACATATCTCTTTATGATCCAGAAACTATTGACACGGGCAAACATTGGACTGATGAAATTATAGATGCTGTTGCAAGCCAAGATGGCAAAAATCTAGACAAAACTTCACAAATTCTTCTTAGATATATGGATCAAGAGGCAAAAACATATATTTATGAAGAAGTTGTTAACTCAATGGCCGAAGTGCATTACAGAAAAATCACTGATCCAAAAATTGAGCCAAAACTTATTATGGAAACTATATTAGAGTTAAAAGAAGACGTAAACCAAATGTCTGTAACAGAATTAAAAGAAAAATATGGCAGTGAATTTTTTGCAAACATAGATGAACAGAAAAAAATATTTACTAAAAAAACTGACGCTTACAAGAGGGACGAGGAACAAAAAAACAAAGATAAAAGGGAAGAAATTCTTTCCAAAAAATATAACAAAAATGTTGATAAAAAAGTTTTCTAAAAAAGAAGATGGCGTGGTTGAGGCTAAATAATAAAAAAGTGATAAAATAGCAAAAGAGCACTTTAATTGGTGCTTTTTTTGTGTTTTGGGGAATTTTTAATTTGGGTATTGAAAAGTTTGTATTGTTGTGCTATAATATAACCGTAGAAAACTTTAAAAGGAGTTTTTATATGGAAACAAGTTTAATCGTATTGTTCTCAGTTTTTGGAGCATCAGTTGTAACACTTGTTATATTACTTCTATCTCTAATAAAAAGAGAACCTGGAAAAACAGTTGTTGTCATAAAAGACAAAAGAACAAAAAAAGAAAAGACAGCTAACAAAGAAACAAAGGAAGAAAAGAAACCATTGGAGCCAAAAAAAGATGAGCTCATTTTGGAACCAATTTATTGTTCAATCAAGTTTGAATGTGACAAATGTCAAAAGAGCTTTTTGGTTCAAGAGCAAAAACTCACCAAAGACATCATTTGTCCAAAATGTAAAGAAACAATAAACAAACAAGAACAATTCAAAAAGGTTTTGAAAGCCGAACTTAAGAGCCAAACAAAAGAGCAAGAGCTATTTTTGGGAATGTGCTATCTCTATGGTGTTGGCGTTAAGAAAGATGATGAAAAAGCATATTTGTTTGTTAACCTTTCTGCCTACAATGGAGACAAGGTTGCCAAAGAAATGTTAAAGAATTATTACAGTGAAGAAATTGCAAAACTCACAAAAGAAAACATTAAAGATGCAACAGGCGACAAACTAACATCAATGATTAAAGAACAAAAGATAAATTACAGCAAAATTCAGTTTGAGCCAAAAACAATCAACGAACTTCACAACTATGCAATCGACTATTTGTGGTGGGGAGAATATCACAGAATGAACTGTTTTGATGTTGACGCACTAGCTTCAGTTGGTGGAGCAAACATAAACTCACACAGAATTATGAACATGTTTGAAGGTTATGAGGAAATCGACTTTAACAGTCTTGAAAGCAGACTTGCTTTTGCATACCTTGATGTTGCAGCAAAAAATGGAAGATATGACCTTTATGCAGAACTTGGATTTGCTTATGTTGGTTCAGACAATGAAAAAGCAAAATATTATCTCAAAAAAGGTATTGAGTGCGGCGATGAACGCAGCAAAGAACTTTATGCCGTTTACTTTGAGGGGAAAACACTTGACCAAGTGAGAATTGAAAAGATTGAAGCTCCAAAACAAGTAATTTTATTGGAACAAAAACCAAAATCAATAAAAGCGAAAGAAAAATCAGAAGCAAAAGAAGCAAGTGTTTCTGTGATTGATGAAAGCAAGAAAGAAGAAACAAAAGAAATTTCTGCCGATGAAGTTTTTGGTGCGGAAACAAAGGAAGTTAAAGCAGAGAAAAAAGACGGAAAGAAAGAAGAAAAGAAAGCAAAGAAATCTAAGAAAGCAGACGAAAAGAAAGAAAGCAAAAAAGAAGAGAAAAAGCCAACTGTTGTGAAAAAGACAAAATCAAAAGAAAAAAAAGAAGAGAAAAAGCCAGAAGTAAAGAAAGAAGAAGCTAAAAAAGAAGAAAAAAAGGATGAAACAGAAGGCAAATAATTAACAAAAACTAGGTAATCCACCTAGTTTTTGTTTTTATTTTTATATTTTTGTGTTATAATGAGTTCCAAAGGTGGGAAATATGCAAAAGTTTATAACATTTGAGGGCGGAGAAGGCTCTGGAAAAAGCACTCTAATTAAAAATCTTGCAAATTATTTTGATGAAAATGGTGTTGATTACATTGCCACTCGTGAGCCGGGTGGGCTTGATGTTTGCGAGAAAATAAGAGAAATTGTGAAATACTCAAAAGAGGAACTAACACCACAAACTGAACTTTTGCTGTTTTCTGCGAGCAGGGCACAACTAACGCATGATGTGATTTTGCCTGCTCTAAAAAACGGGAAAGTGGTAATTTGCGACAGATATTTTGACAGCACCAGAGTCTATCAAGGATATTGTGCAAACATTGCTGATGAAGTTGTGATGAATATCACCAATTTCGCCACCAATGGTTTGGTTCCAGATGTGACCTTTTTCTTGGACATAGACCCTCAGTTTGCATTTGAGAGAAAGGGCGGAAAAGACAAAGGTGATAGAATTGAAAACAAAGATTTTTCATACCACCAAAATGTTAGAAAAAGTTTCAAACTTCTTGCTCAAATAGACAAACGTTTTGTTGTGCTAGACGCAACAAAATCTGAAAAGGATTTGTTAAATCAAGTTGTGTTGGTTTTAAAAAATAAAAAGATTATATAGGTGATTTAAATGGCTAATAATGATTTAAGATATATTTCATCAAGAGAAATAATAAGTGCGGAAGCAAGAATTTTGGTTGCACTAGGATTATTTCATGGCAACAATGAACAAAGCTTTTTAACTTGTTATATAAAAAGTCACATAATGAACAACTTAAAAGATTATATCACAGATGTTGACACTCTTTCTCATTCTGAAAAGCAGAAATATGCAGAAGACTATATTAATAGTATGCCTGAAAGTGAGATGAAACAATTTCGTGCATGGCTTGTTTCGGATTTAAGGCTAATTGAAAGTGGAATTTTAGAAGAACTTTTCAATCTTACTGAAACAAAACTTGAGTTTACGCCACCAGAAATTAAAGACAAAAAACTGAGTGAGTTATTATGGACTGAAATAAATGGTGAACAAATATCTTTTGCACAATTCATTTTAGAGCAATTTGGTATCACAGAAGAAAACAATGAAATGGCGTATGATTATTTTATGAATCACGCAACAGTTTTTGGGTTTTGCAAAGATATGAGAAATGCAATTGCTCATAATGATGAAGACAATGACTTTATTAATAAGAATGGTTCCCATGAGCCAGAGCATATGGATCTTAGATATATTTTGCGATCAGATTTTTTTGTTGAGATGACGTGTAAATATGCAAAAACGCAGGAAGACGCAAAAAATAAGAATTTTGGTTATTATGAAATGTTAATCCCAAACAGTTTGCTTCATACAATAATTGGTTTTATTGAACTTAAATGTTTTGATGAAAATAGCTCAGCAATAATTGAAAGTTTTGATGATAAAATTTTAAAAATCGAAGAAGAAATTAAAATTGCAGAAGAAAAAGGCGACAAAAAAACGGTAAATAGCCTCAAAAAAGAACTGCAAAAAGCAACTGAAACAAAAAATGTTGTGGAAAAAGCAGACATAAACTATCATATGAATTATCATAGAAAAATGAAAATGTATGAAAAGACAGATGAAAAATTTGATGGGAAACTTGGCATTAATGCCAAACAATGTGGCGAATTTGCAAAACAAAAAGAATATAATCATGATTATCTTATTGAAGAAAAATTTTTAATGTTGCAATTTTGCTCATATTGCGCAAAATATATGGATTGTGGTTTTGGCGAATTGTGGGGGCATTTTGTAAACGATCAGGAAAATAAAAATCGTGCGATTTTGAATATGGAAACCGGGTTGAGTACAACAATTGTTTCAAATATGTTATATCAAATTTTTACTGCTGATCACAATGATGACATAGTTAAAGATGTTTTAGATAACATATTTAAAGATGACCCAATTGTTTTGGAAGATTTGCCAAAGAAATTTTTAACAGATAAAGGTAAGGTTGACGAAGAACGTGTGAAAACAATTGTTGCAAGGTTTAGAAACTCAACTCAACATGGTCTATATATTTATGATTATGACGGAGGGATTACTTTGCTTGGAACAAAGGATTCGAGGTTTGTTCCAGGGCAGGTTATTGAACCTATTGCACATTTAACAACAAATGAAATGCTTGAACTTTCAACCATGAAAAAAATTCAAAATGAGTTTAGAGAAGCAAGAATTCGAATGTCTAGAGATAAAAGAGATGAGGCTGCTATAAGTTATAAATCAAAAAGTGAAAAAAGAGAGATGTAACTCTCTTTTTTTATTAAAAACAAAAAAAGCCTTTAAAAAGGCTTTTATTGGCCCCGCAAAGCAGGGGAGACGCGTTAAGAAAACAGCCCAGTGTGGCTGTTTTTAGCCAAAGCCGGGAGCCCGACAGAGGGTGAACCAAAAAAGGTTCAAGTGTTTTGTTTCAGCAAAACAGCAAAACATAGTTTTGCTCCTGCTTGAAGGTGAAATAGCAAACAAAAAAAGCCTTTAAAAAGGCTTTTATTGGCTCCTCAAGCAGGACTTGAACCTGCGACCTGCCGGTTAACAGCCGGATGCTCTACCAACTGAGCTATTGAGGAATAGGTTGGGTCCATAATCCAAGCGGATTATGAATTCATTTTAGCAGATTTTTTTTGTTGTGTCAATAATTTTGCGGCATATTTTTATTAAAACTTTGTGTTACCTTTGATATTGAACAAAAAAATGCAAATACTGAGCGTATTTTCTTTACTTTTTTGTCGTAAAAAGTTATACTTTAACCATAAGGGGAGTGCTATGGAAAGATTTAGTAGTAAAATTGGAACATGTACATTTTTAGGGTTTTTGATTATGTGCATGATTGATATAGGGCTTTTGATGTTTTGGGGGTTATCTGGAATTTGGATTCCTTTTTTGGTGTTTTCTGCAATTTTTGTTTTGTTTGTGATTCCTCCATTCTTTTTCACTCACTATAATCTAACACAAGACTATTTAAAAATCACTTGTTTGTGGTTTGCAATGGGCAAGAAGATAAAATATGAAGATATTGTTGCCGTTGTTCCTTGTGACAGTGCAAAGGTTTCTGCAAAACTAGCAAACAGCTGTATAAGAATTGTTTACAAGAAAAAGAATAAAACAAAAGAAATCTACATTTCACCAGCACTTAATGATAGGTTCATAAACCAATTAACAGACAATGTTTTGTTTTGCTCTGTGATTGAAGAGAAAAAGTTTGATGAAGCAAACATGAAACTTGAAGGAATAACAAAACCACTATATATGGTTGAGGAAGAAATTAACAGGGAAGAAGAAAAATTGGTTAAGCCAAAACCTGTGAGAAAAACCGCAAGCAAAAAAACAAGCAAAGCACCAGCAAAAAGAGCAACCAAGGCAACCACTCGTGCAAGTGACAAAAAGGTTGTGAAAAAGCCACAAACCAAAAAAGTGGCAAGCATAGAGGCTAAAACAACAAAAACAATAAAGCCGAAAACCACAGCCAAAAAGTCGTCAACAACAAAAAAGGCGGCACCAAAAGTGGCAAAAACAGCAAAAAAAGTTGTTAAAAGATAGAAAGCATATAGAGCATAAAGCTTATATGCTTTTTTGTTTGTCTATTTGTGTGTTTTTGTGCTATAATAAAAAATATATCTTAAAGAGGTGCATATGAATTTTAAAGACATGAATTTGATTGAAGAGTTAAAGATGGTTTTGAAACAAAAGAAATTTATTAAGCCAACTGAAATACAAGAAAAGTCAATCCCAAAAATTTTAGAGGGAGAAGATGTTATTGGGCTTTCGCAAACTGGAACAGGGAAAACGCTTGCTTTTGTTTTGCCAATTCTGCAAAAAATAGACAAGGATAACGACTGCGTTCAAGCACTAATTTTGTGCCCAACAAGAGAACTTGTGCAGCAAATAAGGCAAGAAATAAAAGAATATTCAATGCACCTAAAACACATAAGGTCGGTGGCAGTTTATGGTGGGGCAGACATAAAGCAACAAATTTTTTCTCTAAAAAGAAGACCAAACATTGTGATTGGAACTCCGGGAAGAGTTTTGGACCACATTAAAAGGCACACCCTAAAACTTCAAAATGTTCAAACACTTGTGTTAGATGAGGCAGATGAAATGTTTAATATGGGATTTAGAAAAGATATCATAACAATCATTTCAAAAACTCCAGAAAGCCGCCAAACACTTTTGTTTTCTGCAACAATGAATGATGAAGTGACAAGCATAAGTGCTGATTATATGAAAAACCCGCAAACCATAAAGGTTGGAAAACAGAACACAACTTTGGATGCAATCACTCAAACATACTTTTTGGTGCCAAAGGATAAAAAGAAAAAAGCACTTCATTCACTTCTTCGTGAACTTGAAAGAGGGAGAACTTTAATTTTTTGTAACACGAAAAACATGGTTGGAATGGTGCAGTCATATTTGGAGAAGATGGGTTATAGACCAGCGGTGCTGCATGGTGACATGCCACAATCACAAAGAACAAGAGTTATGAACGAATATAAAAGTGGAAAAGTGGAAATCTTAATCACAACCGATGTTGCGGCTCGCGGAATTGACGTTAATGACATTTTGCATGTTGTGAACTTTGATTTACCACAAAACCTTGAAAACTACATTCACAGAATTGGAAGAACGGGAAGAGCAGGAAAAGATGGTTTTGCTTGGACAATTTTAAACAGCGATGACCAGCAACAAAAACTTAAGCAAATTGAAAAAATGATAAAAGCAAAAATAACTCTGAAAAGATTGCAACTTGAAAACATTGATGAAATAAAACTTGAAAACAAATTTGCTGGCAGAGAAAAGAAGAACGGCAGTTTTAAACACAAAAAACAACAAAATTATGGAAAAAATCCTCAAAAATTTCGCAAAGGAAGAAAATAAGTTTAAAAGGTGATGATGTTTGATGAAAATTGTTGATAAAATTTCTGGAAAGATTCAATATGAAAAAATGAAAAAAGAAATAGAAACCAATTATGGTGCATGCACAGATGATGTTGTAAAATTTTTGGATCAATATCCTGAATACACTGAACCATACCTAAAATTAGTGTTTGATTATTTGCATAAACGCCAGGAATCATTTGATCAATCAAAAACTGCTTATGAATATTTCAAAAGATATCCATCAAGCGTGAAAATGGGTGAAGACATTTTGGCACAATCTGAAAACGTGTGGTTTTGTGTGGATATTTTGCGCCATGGTAAAGTGAAATTTAGTGAACAAACAATTGAGGCTATTGAGCAAACTGTGTTGCAGCATGGAAGAATGGAAACGCAACTTGAAATGGCAAAATTAAATCATTCTAAAGGTGAATTAGACAAACAAAAAATGTTTGAGGAAAGGGCTCTTGAACTGTATTTTGAAAACGAGAAAAAAATTGGTAAAACAATATGGGGTATGGATAAAGATAAACGTTTAAGAGAAAATGTTGATATACTTTATAATTATTTAGAGAAAAAAATATCGGATGAAGGTTTTGTTAAAGATGTTGTGAAAGAGGTTCTATATGAACATTTTAGTGCAAAAGAGATTTCGGATTTTTATCAAACACACAATTTGCCATTTGCACCTTATTTGAGTTTGGATACATATTTTGACCACGTCATAAAGCACGGCGACATAAACAAAATTATAGAAGTTGGAGAAAAGTTTAAAGTAAGAATAAAAATAGACCAAAAAGAAAAAATGGTTTCAAGGTTTATGGAACTAGTGTCAAAAGGCAATGAAATGTCTAAGCATAGTAAGGAAACAAACGAAAGGCTCATCAGAGATGTTTTGTATGGTTCATACTATAAACCAAAAGGTAAGAAACAAAAAGATGGCAAAATTGTTTATGACGAAAAAGACAATAGGCCAACATATGAACAACTTCGTGATCAGAGAGAAAAGGCTCGTGAACAAAGCGCACTAATAAGAAGACAACTAGATTCCATCAGAACAATTTCATAAAAGTTTTTTAAATAAAAAAAGCCTATCATAGGCTTTTTTTATTTCACAACAATTTCGGTGTTTTTATTGTATCTAACCATCAAAATAATTTTTAAAACAAAACTCCAAATGATTCCAATCAAGAAAAGTATTAACCAAAAAATGCTCCAAATGCTTGAGTCACTCAAAATTTTGAATCCATTTGCAATAAGTGAATAAAAGATTAAAGCAGCCAAAAATATTGCAATGCAAGAACAAACAAAGTTTGTAACAAAACATGAATAATTAAAGTTTTCATCTTTTATAAGTTTTATGGAAACAATCAAGTTTATGATTCCAACAACCAAAAATATTGAAACAATGATGTAAACAACCCAAAGGCCACCAAAAATGCTAACAAAAACAGGAAAAATCATAAGTATTGGAGCGGAGAAAATGTTTAGAAGGTATGCAAAAAATCCAGAGCCAATCATGTTTGTGCACATGTGCCCCAAGAACACAGAAACAGCGCTTAAAATGGTTAAGCTAGACAAAACAATTGAAAAAATATTTGATGCTTTTTGTGTTTCCATGTTGCTCCTCCTAAAATATTATTCATATTATATCACACAAAAATTTTTTTCACAATAAAATAATAAACAAAAGATTTTAATTTTTTACTTGATTTTTGGAAAATTTTGTTATATAATGTTTGATATGCGGATGTGGCGAAATTGGTAGACGCGCTAGACTTAGGATCTAGTGGGCGACCATGGGGGTTCGAGTCCCTTCATCCGCACCAGAAAAAGACTAAATCGAATGCATATGTGTTCGATTTTTTTATTGAACAAAAATGTGCTTTAGGCTTGAATTAGTAATACTATTTTAGTAAAGCTGGGTGTGTGGGAAAGTGTGCTTGACTTTTTGAGACGATTATGTAATAATAAAAACTAATTATTGTAGAGGTGAAGTTGATGAAAGAATTTGCTGTTCGTTTAACAAAGGGAAAGGATTTATATAAAACAATTTTTGAGTTTTGTAAAGAAAATAACATAAAGGCTGGAGTTATAGTTAGTGGGGTTGGATGTTTGTCTCAGGCAAAAATGCGTGATGCTGGAGGAAAGAACATTCAAACACTTGTGGAGCCACTTGAAATTGTGAGTTTGATGGGAACGGTTTCAAGTGAAAGGCTTCATATTCACATAAGCTTAGCAAAAGAAGATTTGTCTGTTGTTGGCGGTCACATGGTTGAGGGGTGCGAGGTGAACACAACATGTGAACTTGTGATTTTGGAATTGGAAAGTTATATTTTTGGAAAAGTTTTTGATGAAACCACAGGTTATAATGAATTGATGATAACAAAAAGATAAAATATTAAACAGTCTAGATTATCATAGTGGAGGGAAAATGGAAAAAGCTAAAAATGTTGTGGAATTTTATATTTTTTGTAATAAGTTAAAAAATGAAATCAGAACAGGATGGAAAGCCTGGGGTGTTAAACGAGAAAGGGTGGAAAGCATTGCTGAGCACATTTTTGGAGTTCAAATGCTTGCAATTTCAATGTGGTCTGAATATGAATATGATATTGATTTACAAAAAACATTATCAATGCTTGCTGTTCATGAATTGGAAGAAATTGTTATTGGTGACTTAACAATTTTTGATGTTGATGCTAAATCAAAACAAGAGAAAGGACATCAGGCGGTGGAAAATCTAACAAGCATTTTGTCTAACGGAAAAGCCATAAAAGATTTGGTGTTTGAATTTGATAAAAGAGAAACAAAAGAGGCAAAATTCGCTTATTATTGTGATAAGCTTGAATGCGATATTCAATGTAAATTATATGACCAAGAAGGATGTGTTAATCTAAATGATCAGCATAATAATGAATACACAAAAAATCCTGTGGTTAAAAAGGCTATAGATGATGAGAAAACATGGTCTGCTGCTTGGTTGAAATTTGGGCAAAAACGATATAATTATGATGAAAACTTTTTAGAAGTGTCGAACTATGTTTTGAATCATGATATAGAAAATGTTAAATAAAACTATTGACAAATTTTTAATTGTTAGGGACTAAATCGAGTGCTTATGTGTTCGATTTTTTTGTTTTTATTTTTTCTCATCAGGTTTTTTGCTTTGCAAAAGAATTTTTGATATGATATAATTTTTCTTATAAAGGTGGAAAATATTATGGAAAAGATGACAGAGTTTTTGGTGCAAATTGTGAAAGAAGCAGCAGGGTTAATAACTCCTGAGTTTGAAATTAAAGCGAAAGGTGAGTTTGGTGATTTGGTCACAAACTTTGATTTAGAAATTGAAAGTTATTTGATTAAAAAAATGAACAAGCAATATCCAAAGTTTGATATTGTGAGTGAGGAAACAAATTCCCAAAAAACACTCACACAAAACTGTTTTGTGATTGACCCAATTGATGGAACGGTTAACTTTGCTCATGGGCTTCCTTTGTGGGGGATTCAAGTGGCATCGGTTGAAAATGGAGAAACCACAGCAAGCGTTTTGTATCTTCCAAGGCTTAATGAATTATATTATGCCGATAAGTCTGGTGCTTTTCTAAACGACCAAAAAATTGTGGTAAAGGATTGGAAAATAAATCACGCATGTTTTGCAATTGATGGAGGGAACAAGGCTCCAAGTTTTGTGAGGTTGTTTCAAGCAACAAGGCATGTGAGGGTGTGTGCTGCGCAATGTGTGAATCTTGCTTGGACTGCTTGTGGAAGATTGAGCGGTGCGGTTTTTAAAAATGATAGTCCTTGGGATTATCTTCCTGGGCAATATTTGGTTAAACAAGCGGGTGGCTATATTATTGATGAAAAAGGATGCCACATTGCGGCAAGTTGCAAGGAATTTGCAGATTTATTAAAGAAAGAATGCGGACCATATAAAAATGATATTGCAATAACAAAACACGACTAAAAAAACAAACCAAGTTTTTGGTTTGTTTTTTTCACAGACTTTTTTGTTGTTGAAAAAATATATTTATTGTGTTATAATATAAATGGTAGAGGTGATATTATGGAAAAGTTAAAAATGGAAAGTTATGTTTCAAAATTGCAAGATGCTATAACTTGTGTTTGTGGACATTGTAATAATAAAATTGCTTTGGATGTATATGCCAGATATTATAGTATAGATACAACAAAACAATTTTCTAGAAAAAATTTTGTATATTATACGGGACAGTGTCCGTTTTGTGGTTGCCCAGTTATATATAAGTTCTCAGATGCATCAGTTTTGCCAATGGTTTCTAACTTTGAGAATATAAATTATTTACCTGATGAAATAGAACAACTTTACAGTGAATGTAGAAACGCTTTTGGTATTGGAGCCTACACTTGCTGTGTGATAACTTTAAGAACTTTAATGGCACATGTGGCTGTAGATCAGGGAGGTGTGCCTAACAAGTCATTTATAGATTATGTAAACTATTTACAACAAAACTGTTTGCCGTCAAAAACTAATAATGTATGGGTTGATAAAATTAGACAATTGGGTAATGATGTCACTCATAATTGTAAAATAGCGAGCAAAGAAGATGCTGAAATTGCTATGAAATTTACAATAGCAATTTTAAAAAATGTATACGAGTTTCCAAATTCTGTACAGTAGAAGTATGATTTTATATCGTAAATGTTGTAGCAATGATGAGTTTTATGTAGTTTACCACATAAAAAAGAGTAAAGTATGAATGAACTTTACTCTTTTTTACTAAATTATATTCTATAAAGTATTAATTAATATATTAAAATTGTTAGAGGTTTTTAGTGTTTCATAAGCGGCTGTGGGGGTGTTTAATTGATCTGCTGGTAATATATAATTGCCTATTTTCCACCCTTCTGGTTGCTCAAATATGAAACCGGTTATATTACTATAGTTATCAAGTCCAAAAGCATGTTGATCAATTTCTTTTACTGATGATGGTATAAATACAATAGTATTTTCTAATGTGTTAATGTTATAAAAGGCATATTCTTTTATTGTTGTTACACTTGATGGAATTATAATTTCTTTTAAATGAATTCCTGAAAATGCACTTTTTCCAATAGTTGTAACACTGTTTGGTATTGTTGAATTTATACAACCTTTTATTAAGGTATTTGTTTTAGTTTCTATAATAGCATTACAATTATCACGACTATCATATTTTGTATTATTTACGTTTACAGATACATTTTTTACACAATTACCAAACCCAAAACCATCTTTAATTATAAACTTTTCTGGTAAACTGATTGATTCAATAGAATATCCTCCAATCCTGCCAATTTCAATTTCGTCAACCAATGATGAGCCTGTAATGTTTATATGTTTTAATGTTTTTGGTATAACTTCATTTGTTTTGGCGTAAGTGGTTTGGTCAATTGGGTTTGTGAAAAAATACCATAAATCTGGAAAAGAATTGGTTGAACCAAATCTGTCATATATATTGCGAAAACTTGTTGGATTTCCTAAAAAAGGAACAGTTAAAGATTGTAAACATATATTGTCACGTAAAGCACCCATTGATATATATTCTATGTTATCTTTTATAATTATGTTTTTTACTGTCGAACTTCCCAAATAATTTATTCTTTTTATTTCGGTGTCATTTATTTTTTCAGGTATTTCAATAGTGGTTTGATTTTTTCCAAGTTCGGTTAAAGAAATAATTTCTCCATCTTCAGTATAATTATATAGTTGATCAAAAGCTATTGTTTTAATTTTTTTATCGCACCCAGCAAAGCAAAAAGTAAATGTAATTAACAAAATGAACATAATTGAATAGAATGAATGACATATTTTACCCATATTTTTCTCCTTAATTTGTTATAATTATAACATTTTTAGTGCTATTTGGCAATCATGCACTCACATTTAGTTCTCTTTTTTCATATATAAAACAAAAGGAGGGAAAAATGTTTAACTATGTGAATCAAAACATAAATCATGCACAAACAAATGCATCTAATTTAGATTTCGACGCACTTCAAAAGGCAAGAAAAGATTTGGTTGGGGAGATTGATGCAATTATTGAATATGACAGTCACATTCACACAACAAGAAATGAACTTGCAAAGAAAACTTGGGAGCACATAAAAGAAGAGGAACTTCATCACGTTGGAGAACTTTTAGGCCTTTTAAAATATTTGGATGTGAACCAAGTTCAACATGTTTTGAATGGAATGAAAGAGTTTGAAGAACTAGAACAAAATAAAAACAATTAGGAAAACCTAATTGTTTTTTGTTTTTAAAAGAAAAATATTTCCTCAAACTTGCAATCCAGTGCAACACACAAAAGTAGAGCAAGTTTTGCAGATGGATTGAATGTTCCTTTTTCAATTGCAATAATTGTTTGTCTGGTTGTTCCAACAAGAGTGGCTAGTTCTTGCTGTGATAAGTTCTTTTT
>JAEETG010000112.1 GCA_016290255.1 Clostridia bacterium | reverse complement strand
TTTTCATTTGCGGTGATGATTTGGTGATCTGCAAAATCAAACTGCAAAAGTTTGAAGTCATAGTCACTAAGTTTAATTGAAGTTCCACCAGTGCTGATTGATGGATCTTCCTTGGTTAGAATCATATTAAAGAGTGCACAACATTCTTTGTCTGATAGAACAAGGTCATCAGTTCCTAAAACTTTGTCGGCCTTGTTAGGGTCTATGTTATATTTTCCTGTTTCTTCATCATAGGTGATAACCTTGTCTGTGCCCAAACATAGAGCGCCATTAATTTTGTTCATCGTTGACGTGTAGTCGCCTTCCTCTGGTTTATTTGTGACAACATCACTTTCCGCAGGAACAGATGAAACTTTGCCCAAAGCAGAAGCAACAGAGAACACATTAACGTCATATTTAAAATAGCAAAACGCCCAAACTCCACCAACGGCGAGGGCAACGATAATCACTAGTGTTAAAATGATTACTAGAAGAGATTTTAATAATTTCCCCATAATTTTCTCCTTTTGTGTTTTTCAATTTGATTATAACATAAAAGAGAAATAAAACAAACAAAATAACAAATAAAAATTAGAAAATTGGCACAAAATGAAGAGCATATCCAATTGCTAAACTTGGAATGATGAGCATTGCAAAAATAAACAAGTTTTCTTTCCAGTTTTTGTTTTGCTTCAAAAGAAGAACAATGGCAATTCCGCTGTTAACGCAAAGGCCCGCCAAAATTGAACCAAAACTTAGGCCACCAGCCAAATAAAGCTCTGTTATAAGAACAGAGGCGGCACAGTTTGGAATAAGCCCAATGATAACAGCAAGTATTGGTTGAAAAACATAACTAGAACTTAAGAAGTTCATAAAGTTTTCTTCCCCAACAAAATATATGAATAACCCAAGAATTAGGTTAACAACCAAAATGTAGGCAAAAATCTTTAGGCAGTGAATAAGCGGGTGAACCCACTCAAATTTTTTCGCTTGAATGTTGTGATGGCAGCAACCAGCGGTTTCAATCATCTCAACATTTTGAGAGTTTTCATCGTGTTCATGTTTTTCATCATGTTCGTGGGAATGCTCATGCTTTTCATTTGTTTGTGGTGACAGTGGAACTATTTTGCTTTGTTTGAATAGTTTTGCATACAAAAACATGGCAAGATATCCAATTGCAATTCCCATAACAAGCTTAGAGCCAATTAATAGAAGAAGATCCAAAATGTGGCTTGGCTCAGATAGCATTATTGGCAGAGCTTCATCACTTGTTGCCAAATAAACGGCAATCAGAGCGCCAACTGAAACATGCTTTTTTGTGAATAGGTCGGTTGTCACAACAGAAAATCCGCATTGTGGAACACAACCGAAAAGAGCCCCCATAACAGGACTTGCTTTTCCCTTTAAAAGTTTTGATTTTTCAAATTTCAGAGCATTTTTGTATTCCAAAAATTCTATTAAGAAGTAAACAGCAAGCAGTATTGGCAAAATCTTGGCACTATCCAAAAACGCATCTAAAATTGTTTCCCAAAATTCAGACATAACACAACCTCAAAATGCGAATGATTTGCATTTGCATTGTTTAATTATAACTTTTTTATTTTATTTGTCAATAGTTATTGACTATTTTTTAAAAAAAATATATACTTTTTTTGAGGAGACAAAAAATGGAACTAAAAAGCACAAAATCAAGAAATGAGATATTGTCTTTATTAAAAAAACAAAGTGCGCCAATTGCTGCAAGCGAAATTTTCAAAAAATTAATGTCAAAGAAAATAACGCTTTCAACAGTGTATCGAACACTGGAAGCGTTTTCAAAAAATGGCGTTGTGAAAAAAGAGGTTCAGCAAAACGGAACAGCGGTTTATTATCTTGCATCAAACGAGCATTGCCACATTTTGGAGTGCAAAAACTGCCACAACACAATAAGGCTAAAATATTGCCCATATGACAATGCAAATGACAGAATTAAAAAAGAAACTAACTTTTTGGTTGATGAAGAAAATGTTGTTATCTATGGTCTTTGCAAAAACTGCAGCAAGAAGAAATAAAAAAGCACATTTGGTGCTTTTTTGTTTTTAAAACGTTTTACAAACAAAGAATTATTTTATATACTTAAATGAGATTATAAAGGGATTCTAGCAAAAAGGTGAAAAAATGGGAAAAATTATAAATGGCACACAAATTGTGAATAAAAAATATAAAAACAAAATCTTTGAAAACTATGTTTGGTCGAATGGCTCTTTTGAGAAAGTTGTTTTCGAAAACTGCAAGTTTTTGGAGTGTTTTTTTAATAACATAAATTTTGAACAAGTTAAATTTGTTGGTTGCAACATTGTGGAATCTGCTTTTTCTTTTTCAACGTTTTCGAAAAAGTGTTTGATTGAAAAAACTTTGGTTGATAAGTCTTCTTTTTTTGAAGTGGAAGTCAAGCAAACAACATTTTTGGAGACAAAAATCACAAACAGTGTTTGCACAAAAGAAAAGCTTGCAAAAACAAATAAATTTATAAACAGTGAGTTTAATGAATTTTTCACAAGAAATATAAATCCGTCAAGGGGAATAAGCAAGGAACTTGAAGATGAAATGGACGGTTATTACACAAATTTTGTCAAATCTTTCATTAAAAAAGATGATGTAAAAATTAAAAGCAAACTAAAAACAAAAGGCAAAAGAGTTGTTGAAAACAAGGACTTTAGCAAAAAAAGTTTGCAAAACGTTAATTTGAACAATAAAATCTTCAAAAATTGCTGTTTTGAACTGGCGAATTTTGCATTTAAAGAAATAGAAAACTCAGCTTTCATAAATTGCAACATGCAAAAAAGCTGCCTATCCTTTTCTAAGTTTTTGAACTGCTATATAGAAAACTCAAACATAAAAAAAGTTAATGGTTATAAAATGACTTTTTCAAAATGTTATGTTAATGCAAATTTTTCTTATTCAAATTTATCTTACATAAATTTTTCAAATAGCGATTTGGAAAAAAGCAACTTCTTGTTTTCAATGTTTCGAAGCCCAAAGTTTTTTAGCAACATAATCAAAAAATGTTCTTTTGTGGATTGTGCTTTTTATAACATTATTTCCAAGAACAACCAAACAGACCACTCCGTTTATCGTTATAACAAAAAAGATTTTAACAACCTAATATATTTGAGCATAAGAGAAAGTGATGGTGCGTTTGTTGACTACAAAAAAAGTGTTTCTGTTTTTGGTTCAGGGAAAAGAAACAATGTTGCTTTAAACAAAATAACAAAAACAAGGTTTAACCATAATGCAGAAAAGAACTTTGATTTCATTGACGATTATTTTTTGGATTATATGAGAGATGTTATGAAAAACAATCCAGAAAAGAAATTTGTGTATTATGGCAAAAATCGTGTTGCTCTTTTGCCGCCCGATGTTCAAAAAAATATTGAAAACCAAAGCAATCAAGAAATTATTGAACTACTCGATGATAAGTTTAAAAGTCGAATGTGGCTCAAAGATTTTGTTCCTTGCGCTCAATATAAGTTTTTGAAAGGGAAAGACATAAGCATGAAAGCATGCAAAAATTTGTTTGGCAAAAAGTTTTCAAAATTTGTTGTTCAATCTGATCATTCCAGTGGCGGTTCACTAACATTTTTCTTAAATGATAAGAGTGAAAAAGATGTTTTGGGTGTTTTGGAGCCCCAAAAAGATTATTCTGTCACAACTTTCATCAAAGGAATAAGCATCAATGTTCACTTTTTAATTGCTGAAAAAAATGAAATAATTTCGCCAGCATCAGTGCAACTCATTGACACGTCGAATAATAAATTTGAATATAGTGGTTGTGATTTCGCGTCTTACGACAAACTCATTTCCAAAAAAATGCAAAACAGAGTTTTGGAGGTAACACGCATTTTAATTCAAAAACTTAGAGAAAAGGGTTATCGCGGAATTGGTGGAATAGATTATATTGTGGCTGATGATGTCTATTTTA
>JAEETG010000111.1 GCA_016290255.1 Clostridia bacterium | reverse complement strand
CTGGAAGCCTAAAGCCATAATCAACCAAACTTGTTTTTCTGGCTTTATCCCCATTATACATTGCTCTAATCTGCGGAATTGTTATGTGGCTTTCGTCAATCAGTGTTAAAAAGCCTTGTGGGAAATAATCAATTAGTGTGTATGGTGGTTCACCTGGTGACCTGCCGTCAAAATAACGGCTGTAGTTTTCAACTCCGCTGCAGTAACCAATTTCTCGCATCATTTCAATATCATAGGAAACTCTTTGACCAATTCTTTCTGCCTCAAGTGGCTTTTTTTCATCTTCAAAAAACTTAACTCTTTCAAGTCTATCTTGTTCAATTTGGTCCAAAACGCCTTGCATTTTGTCTTGCGACACAGCATAGTGGCTTGCTGGATAAACAACAGTGAAATCAAGTTCGCGAATAGTGTTTCCAGTAACTCCCTCAAACTCACAAATCCTGTCTATCTCATCTCCCCAAAACTCAACACGAATGGCAATTTCAGATTGTGAAGATGGAAAAATATCCAAAATGTCACCTTTCGTTCTAAAAGTTGAACGTTTAAAATCTATGTCATTTCTTTCATAGTGAATTGCAACAAGTTTTTTCATTATGTCTTCTTTTTTAACTTTGTCACCTTTTCGAAGTGCAATCATCAAGTTGCAATATTCATCTGGGTTCCCTAAACCATAGATGCAAGAAACAGACGCAACAACAATCACATCATTTCGTGATAATAGTGAATTTGTGGCTGACGCTCTGAGTTTGTCGATGTCATCATTAACAGACATATCTTTTTCAATGTATGTGTCGGTTGAGGCAATATAACTTTCTGGCTGATAATAATCATAATAGGAAACAAAGAACTCCACTCTGTTTTGTGGGAAGAGTTCTTTAAATTCGTTGCAAAGTTGAGCTGCAAGTATTTTGTTTGGAGCAATCACAAGTGTTGGTCTGTTCACCTTTTCAATTATGTTTGCCATAGTGAAAGTTTTTCCACTTCCAGTAACTCCAAGCAAAACTTGAGCGTTGTAACCTTTTTCAATTCCGTCAACAAGTTCACTTATTGCCTTGGGTTGATCTCCTGCTGGTTTGTTTTTGCTAACAAGTTTGAAATCCATTTATCTCTCCTATTTGATTATTTGCATATTATTTATTTTTAAAATGCTTTAAAATGCGTGTTGCATCACTCCTGCTTATTCCTTTAACCCCCATAAGTTCTTCTAGGCTACACCTTTTGATTGTTTCAACATCTTGAAATGCTGTTAAAAGCGCTTTCTTTTTGTGCTCACCAATTCCAAAAATGTCATCAAGTTCAGAGTGAAACATATTTTTTGTTCTTGTTTGTTTGTGAAATGTTATTGCAAAGCGGTGTGCTTCATCACGAATTCTTTGCAAAAGTTTTAGTGGTGCCTCTCTTTTGTTTAAAATGATTGGCTCGCTTTTGTTTGGAACAAAAACTTCTTCAATTTGCTTTGCCAAACTTATGATTTCAATTTCGCCCAAAAGGTTAAACGCTTTCAAAACTTCTTCACAAGCGCTAAGTTGCCCTTTTCCACCGTCTATCACTAAAAGGTTTGGTTTTTCTTTAAAGCTTTCGCCGTCTTGGTTTTTTAGGCGTGTGAGCCTGCGAACCAAAACCTCTTGCAAACTTCTGTAGTCATCATTGCCAGAAAATGATTTGATTTTCATTTTTCTATAGTGGCTCTTTTTGGCTTCTCCATTTTGGAAAACAACCATAGATGCCACTGCGTTTGTTCCAGAGATGTGAGATATGTCATAACACTCCATTCGCTTTGGAACAGTTTTTAGGTTGAGTTTTTCTTTTAGTGAAATAATTGCTCCAATTGTGCTGTCATATTTTTGTTTATCGCGTGTCACATTTTTGTCGATGTGTTCTTGAGCGTTTTCTTCCGCCATCTTAAGAAGCCTAAAGTTTATGCCTTTTGGCAATGTTATGAACTTCACTTTTCTTTGAAGAGCATCTTGCAAAAACTCTTCATCTTCTAGTTTTGTGTTTAAAATGATTTCTTCTGGAACAATTGCGTTTTCATAATATGAAAGCAAAAAGTTTTCCATAACTTCGGCACTTGTTATGCTTGGGTCTATGATCGAAAAACTTTGCATTCCCAAAATGCGACCGTTTCGAAGAGTTATCACAGCGATTGCACTTGTTATATCATTGGTGATATATGCAACGATATCTTTGTTTGAGTTTTTGGGAAGATTTGCAATGCTTTGATTCTTTAGTTTTTGAATCATTCCCAAAGTGTGCCTAATTTCAATGGCTTTTTCAAAGTTTTCTGTTTCGGCATAGTTTTGCATTTTCTCGTTTAGTTCACTTGTCACAAACTCGTCATTGCCTTTCAAAAACTCTATTGCGTCCATAACTTTTTGGCGATAATCTTTTTCGCTAATTCTGTTTGTGCAAGGCGCTGAGCAAAGCCCCATTTCATAGTTTATGCACTCTCTTTTAAGCGGCTTTAGAAGATTATGTTTGCAAGTTCTTAAATGAAAGAATTTGTTCAAAAAATCAAGAATATAATTTGCGCTAACCCCCGCCAAAAATGGACCAAAATATTTGCTCCCGTCTTTTTCAACTCTGCGGGTTACCCAAAACCTTGGATACTTTTCGTTTAGGTTAATTTTGATGTATGGAAATGTTTTGCTATCTTTTAGCAAGATGTTATAAAAAGGTTGTTCCTTTTTTATCAAATTGTTTTCAAGTGTGAACGCATCAAGTTCAGTTGGCGTGATGATATATTCAAACCAATCAACCTTTTCCACCATTGCCCAAACTTTTGCACCCTTTTGGCTGTTGTTGAAATATGATGAAACTCTGTTTTTAAGGTTCTTTGCTTTCCCAACATAAATAACTTCTCCATCACGCCCGTGCATGATGTAGACACCACTCTTGTTTGGAAGTTCTCTTAACTTTTTCTCAATTTTTTCATTCATATATTGATTATATCATTTCATTATTTTTTTATCAACACATATTTGCAGAAAACAAAAAGAGAGACATCTCTCTTTTGTTATCTAACCCAAATATTAGTTGAACCCTGAACATCCCAATACATTGTTATTGTTCCAGATTTATAATATGGTGGTGGTGTTAGGTTGCTGTAGTCTGGGTCATAAGAAACAGGACTATCACTTGCAAAGCCGCCTAAAGATGTTGGATATGGATAATATCCATCAAAAACTTTCATTTGAATATACTTTCCATCTTTTGTGTAATTTTCACCAAAGTTTAGGTATATGTGAGTGCCCAAAAATTGTGTGTAGGTTCCTGTTAGGATTTTGTCGTTCTTTAGTGTTGCAACAACATTGTGGTCATCGGTAAATTCCAAATTTTTCACGTTCCTAAAGAAATTAACCGCAATTTGATCTATCTCGGAAAGTTCTGCTGGTGTTTCATGAGCATCTGGCATAAAGCTTGGCGCCTCTTCATCAATAATTCCAAACTCTGTTGCACTAAAAGATTTATTTATAATGCTTTTTTGTGACCTAATTGTGTCACTTGGATATGTTACCCCAACTGGTTTGTTTCCATCATAGAAATCCATAAAGAAATATTGGCAATCTTCATCATCCTTATAGGATTTATATGCATGGCTTATTGTTGCTTTCAAATTTTTCGTTTGTTTACCCTGGAAAACCACTTCACCAAAATAAACAGTGTTTCCAAACTTCACATATTTCACAGCATTTCCAATGTCACTTGAAAACCTTGCAGTGTTTCCATTTTCAAATTGCACATAGGTTCTGTAGGCTCCATATTCATCTCCAACGGAGTCAACAGTGAGAGTTCTCCCTTTTATTCCATTTGTGCTCATCATACAACAAAAAAACACAACGACAACGGCAATAAAAACAAGCACAGCAACAAGTGAAATTATTAGTTCTTTCTTTCTGTTTTTTGTTTTCACAGAAACTTTTCCATCTTCTTGCTCATTTTGTTTGTTTTCGTGTTGTTTTGCAATCAATTCAACATCTTTTTCTGTCATAAATTTTCCTTCCTTTTTGTTATGTATGCCAATTATATCAAACCAACAAAAAAAAGTCAACAGTGATGTTTTTTGAAAAACAAAAAGAGAGCAAGTTTTTGCTCTCTTTTTTAAAGCCATTATTTTGCCTTTGTTTCTTTTGTTTCTTTCACTTCAGGCTCTTTTTCAGCTTTGTCTTTGTTTAGGCACTTATAAATAAGAGCAGCAACAATTGCTCCAACAAGTGGTGCCACAATGAACATCCAAACTTGAGCAAGAGCAGCAGTGTTTCCATTGAAAATTAGGTCGCCAAAAGCTGTTGCAATGCTTCTTGCTGGGTTAACAGAAGTTCCTGTTATGTTAATTCCAATAAGGTGAACAAGAGTTAATGTGAGTCCAATCACAATTCCTGCAAGTTTTCCATTTCCAGATTTCTCATCTGTAACATTTAGAATAACATAAACAAAAATTCCTGTTAAGATAATTTCTGTTAGAAGTGCACTAATAATTCCACCTGTTGTTAAACCATTTACTGCATAGCCTGTTGCATAGTTGCAAGCGTTTCCAATAAGGTCAACATTTGCCATTTTGAACACCCCAAAGAGTGCAACTGCACCAACAAATCCACCAAGAAGTTGTGCTAAAATGTAAACACAAAACTCTTTAACACTCATTCTTTTGTCCATCAAGCATCCCAAAGACACTGCTGGGTTAACATGGCATCCTGAAACTCTTCCAATTGAGTATGCCATTGCAACAATAACAAGACCAAAAGCAAGAGATGTTGCAACCAAGTTTCCGCCAGTTGCGGCAGCAACGCCACAAGCAACAAACACAAGCACGAAAGTTCCAATGAATTCTGCACACGCTTTTTTGAACATTACCATATTTCTTCTCCTTTTAATTGTTATACTTTTAGTTTAGCACTATGATTTTTTGTTGTCAAACAATAATTTTATTAAAAACAAAAAAAGAGCAAATTTGCTCTTTGATTTATAAAAAATATTTATGATTGCTTTTCGACTCTTTTTAGAAATATTTTTAAAACAGATTCCATATCTGGATATTCTTCATTGCTTACGGTAACCCTCTCATCATAATTAAACATTTTTGCTACCTCAAAAAAATCAAAACTTTTATCAAACATTTCATAGACATTGACATCTCGTATTTTTTCTATTGGGACCACAACTAAATAGTATAAATATGAATCTTTACGGATCATATATCTATATTGGGAATATAAACCGTCATAATCTGTAACATCTTGTATAGAATAATTTTTGTGATATATTATTTTGCTACCAAATTTTTTTTCTTTCGCTAAACCACAATATGTCTCATTTAAATCATCCAATCTTAAAAAACATATTCCATAATGTGAAACATCAATATTATAATATTTGTTATTATTTGTATCAATTGCTTTTAATATTGTATTGTAGTTTAATGATAAACCAGATACAATTTGTTTTATCACCATAGGAATTGGTGTATGTCCAAATATATAATTAACATTTTTTGATTTTTGAGCCAAACTAATTCTCGATATTAATTGTTTCCCCATCCATCCATTATCTTCACTATATTCACAATGGTACATAACCCACTCTTGATTATTAACAATTATGCTATCTATTTTTTTACATTTTGATAAATATTCTAACAATCCCACATAATCAAAATCAATATTAGATAGAAACTCTCTTAATAAATTTTTTACACAAAACCCTTTTTCATAAAATTTTAGCAAAAACTCTCCATCATCAATCTTATATTTTTTACGCAATCTTCTATATGTTTTTAATTGTTCAAAACATATTTTTCTTCTATCTGTTGAAAAATATTTAGAAGTTTTTCTAAGATTTTTTAGATCAACAACATTTTTTTCAAAACCTG
>JAEETG010000110.1 GCA_016290255.1 Clostridia bacterium | reverse complement strand
CTGTGTTAACTCTTGAAATTATTGTTCCAGAGTTGATTTCATCAAACTTTTTTGATTTCGTTTTTGCAACGCTGTCAATCAAATCTGTTTTTAAGTTCAAAATAACTTTTTGAAATGAAATGGTTGCAAAAATATTCCAACAGAAACAAATAAAAACATTCACAATCGACACGCTCAAATATATGATTGCATACATAATTGCCTTGTCGAACTCACTAACTGTGATAAAGTCGATTGTGTGTTGCATAATAATTGGCGTTATAATGTTTATTGCAGTGTAGGCAAGCATACAAAGAATAACCAAACAAAGATAACCTTTGTAGTTTTTGAAATATTTCAAACACTTCCTTAGTGATGGATAGCCCTTTTTGGCTTCTTCATTGGTCACTTTGTTTGCGCCCTTAAGTTCATCAGCAGTTATTCCATAGCGTTCCAAATCTCTTTGCTGCGCTTTTTTTAATTTCTCCTGACGCCTTGTCAGTTTCCTACTCAGCTTTCTTTCTTCCAAAGCTTTTTCCTCCTTTTCCTATTTATATTTCTAAACTAATCATAAACCTTTTAATCATTTTCATCCCCCCCCAAAAAAACACAAAAATTTTTATAGAAAAATCTATAAAATCCAAAAAACCTCCCAATTTTTTGAAATCTTTATATTCATAATAACATATTAGTTTTTAAAAAACAATGATAAAGTCATGAGTTTTATTGAAAAATAGCCATTCCCTCTGATATGCTTCTTTCTCTTACAGCAAGTTCTTCTCTCAAATTTTGTTTTGCATCTTTTCCAAGCCCTCTACGCCTCAATTCTTTTTCAAGTTTATCTTTTTCGCTTGTTGCAAATTTCAAAGCACTTCTTGCTTTGTTTATTTTTTTAACTCTTTGTGCTTGTTCGGGAGTTTGCTTAAACACATATTTATACTCATCTTCACTGTCATCATACCAATGTTCAGCCGTAGATTCAAATGCTTCAATTATGTCGCTAGACATTGTTTCCAATGCATCAAAAACATAATCTTTATCAACTATTTTGGAACTATGATAACGTTCACCCCAAGCACAGTTCCCATTTGACCTAGCAACATATTCATCTTCTCCCCTTATAAAAAGAGACCCATTAAAAAAATATTTTAGTTCTGGAAAATACTTAGCATTTTCCTCCACTTTTTTCATAAACATATCGCCCATTTCTTTAAATATGCCATCAATAACTTCTCCAGCATAAGCACTTTTCTCTGCATCTTTTTGCAGTGCATTTATTCTTTGATCCAATTTTTGAATTTTTATGAGAATTTGTTGTTTTCTCTCTTTTGCACTCACATCAACATTTTTGAGCATTTTTTCATATTCTTTTGCTCTTTTTAATAATTGTTCCTTTTCTTTTGTCATAATTTTTTCACTCCTCTTTATAAAATATTAATAATTGTTAAAAAACTCTGAGGTTATTTGTTTTGTCCATCTTTTTCATTTCTTTTCGCAAGCATATAAACAGCAGTTAAAACAAGTTGAATACTACCAAGCAAATTGTTTGGAATAGCGTAAATGCCAGCCTCATTTTTAACAACACCAATATTAATTAAAAAATTTAGGTGATGATAAAGTTTGCCGGTTGTGGCAAATTTCAATTCATTTAACAACTCATTTGCAGAAAGATTTCTGTTAAGTAATAGTTTTATTATTTGCATACGTTCAGCACTTGCAAAAGCAAGCAAAAATCGTTCGGCATCAAAGTCATCAATAGATAAAAGTAATTTTTCATCTATATCATACCAAATTGCCGCATCAAGATTGTTGTTTTTACCTTGAAAAAAGCTAAAGAACCTAATCCCAAATTCATTGCCCATTTCTTTCAGCACTCTTGGTCTAACTTGATCCTCCGCCACTTGCCAAGCATATCCACCACTTCTTCCTGTTTTGTTTTTATCCCCTTGCGGCACCTCTATCTTTTCATTGTCTACAATTTCTTTTAGTTGTTGTTCAACTTTGCTTAAACGTTTTTCCAAATTTTCAAAACTTTCCATAAAAACCCCTTTGTTTCATTTTGTGTAATTATATTACGTAATTACGTAATTATTATAACAGCATAATAGCAGGTTGTCAATACCCTTTTTAAAAAAATTTTGAAAATATTTATAAAACCAAAAACAACAATAAAAGACCACAAAATGGACTTATATAGTTTTATAATAACAAAAAAAAGTGCCTTGATGGCACTATTTTAATAGTAAAACTCCGCTGGAAGTTGGATGTTTGTGAAAAATGATAAAATAACAAACACCAAAGCAACCAAAATGTTCAAAACAACACAAATGAGTGCTCCAGCTCCCGCTGAATTTGCACTTCTTGGAGAATTCTTAATCCAACACAAATAAAGAATAAATCCAACAAGTGGGAAGAAGAATCCCAAAATTCCCCAGCCAACACTTCCACTGTCTTTTGTGTAAACCTTTGTTTCAAATGAATCATTTTCGTCTTCAGTCTTTTTGTTAAGTTTTCCACACTTGCCACAATAAGCGATGTGTTTTTCTTCTAAAATCTTGTCATCAAGTTTTTCACCACAATATTTACAAAACATATTATTTCACCTCTATACAGCCCCTATTATAACAAAAAAACACTGTTTTGTCAATATATCGCACAAAAAATAGTTAATGTGCCCTGCCCAAAAAGAAAAAGAGCTGTTATTTTGCTCTTTTTATAATTCAACTTTAGTGTCAT
>JAEETG010000109.1 GCA_016290255.1 Clostridia bacterium | reverse complement strand
TTTTTTCACTTTTTGATAACAATATAATTTTATATGTTAAAAACACAACATGTGTTTATATTTTATTGCCCCGTTCATTTTGTTTTGATATAATACATGTTATAAGGAGATATAACAATGTTTTCATTTATTCCATCAAAGGAAATGAAAGTTGAAATTAATGACGAACAGAAATCACAGATAAGCTCAAAAGAAAAAATAAAAACCAATTGCCAAAAAGAAAATGTTTTTGCTTATGACATCTACCAAAAAGATAATCTAGTTGGCTTTGCAATGTTTAGAAAAAACAAAGATTCATTATTTTTATGGAATTATGCAATAGACAAAAAATTTCAAGGCAAACATTATGGTGAGCAAGCTCTTTTGGAGTTACTAACAAATTTAAAAGAAGAAATGGGATTTAACACATTTGTGACAACATATAAAATTGGAAATAATAAAGCAAAACACGTGTATGAAAAAATTGGTTTCAAAGAAACAGAAGTTATATTGGAAGATACAATAAAAGAAGTTAACATGGAATTAAAATTATAAGGAGCATAATATGATTAAACTAATGAAGTATATGACAAAAAGTCAATGGCTGCAATTTTTCTTAATAATTGTTTGCGTTTTCTTTGATGCCTTTTTTGTTATCAAACTTCCAGAAACAATGGCTACAATTATTGCAAAAGTTAGAATGAGCGCGCCTGTTATGGAAATTGTGAAGTCTGGCCTTATTATGCTTTTGTTTGCAATTTGTTCACTAATTAGCGTTGTGACTGCCGGATTTTTTGCAGCAAGAGTTAGCGCATCTCTTTGCAAGAATATTAGAGAAAAAATATACACAAAAGTTGGAAACTTTTCCATGAAAGAAATAAACAAGTTTTCAACAGCAAGTTTAATCACTCGTTCCACAAATGACATCACACAACTTCAGCAAACATATGCAATTGGATTTAGGCTTTTGTTCACAGCGCCAATTCTTGCAATTTTTGCCATAGTGAAAATTATTGGAAAAAGTTGGCAACTTTCCGTTACCACCGCAGGATTTATTCTTGTTTTAACTTTCATTTTTATCGGGCTAATTTTCTTTGTTGCTCCAAAATTTAAACTCATGCAAAAAAGAATTGATAAACTAAATCTTGTAACAAGAGAAAACCTAACTGGAATAAAAGTTATTCGTGCATACAACGCCCAGCAAAAACAAACAGAAAAGTTTGAAAAAGCAAACAAGGAATTTTTTGATGTTAACCTATTTTTAAACAAAACAATGGCATTTCTTTCTCCAATTATGGGAATTATTATGAACGGATTATCTCTAACAATTGTTTGGTTTGGCTCATATTTGGTTGGAAAAAACATTTTAAACATTGAAGAAATGATGGAGTTTACGCAATATAGCGCAATACTTATGGTTGCTTTCACAATGCTTTCAATGATGTTTTTAATTTTGCCTAGAGCAAATGTTTCAGCAAAGAGAGTTAGAGAAGTTTTGGACAGTTCATCAAGCATTATTGATGGAAATGTTTCAGAAAATGAAAACTTGGGAACAATAGAGTTTCAAAATGTTTGTTTTTCTTATCCAGATTCAAGTGAAAACGCACTTGAAAACATTAGTTTTAAAATAGAAAAAGGTCAAACCCTTGCAATCATTGGAGCCACTGGAAGTGGAAAAAGCACCATACTAAACCTTATTATGCGATTTTACGATAAAAACTCCGGAAAAATACTCATTGATGGCATTGATGTGAAGGATTATAAACTTTCAACTCTATATGATAAAATGGGCTATTCTCCACAAAAAAGTGCAATTTTTTCTGGAACAGTTGAGCAAAACATTGGTTATGGAATGAATGAAGAAAAACACCATGAAGACGTTTTAAAAGCCTTAAAAGTTAGCCAATCAAAAGAATTTGTGGATAAACTAGACGGCGGAATTAAAAGTCACATAAGCCAAGGCGGAAACAACATTTCTGGTGGTCAAAAACAAAGAGTGTCAATTGCAAGAGCCTTAGCAAGAAACACCGAATTTTTACTCTTTGATGACAGCTTTTCTGCCCTAGACTTTTTGACAGACAAAAAACTTAGAAAAGACCTTAACAAAAACTATAAAAACTCAACAAAAATTGTTGTGGCCCAGCGTGTTGGCTCCATTATGGATGCGGACAACATCATTGTTTTAGACAATGGGAAAATTGTTGGCCAAGGAAAGCACAAAGACCTTCTCAAAAATTGCAAAATCTACCGTGAAATTGCTTTATCACAGCTGAAAAAGGAGGAACTATAATCATGAGCGAAACACAAACAAAAAATCCTCCAAGGCACGGAGTTAGAGCAATGATGGTTGGAGCAAAAGCAAAAAACTTTAAGAAAGGTTTTGTTAGATTCATAAAATATTTGTCTCCTTTTTATGTTGGAATTATTATATCAATTATATTTGCAATTGCTGGAACAGTTTGCTTCATTTTGGGTCCAAAGCTTTTGGGTAACATAACCGACTACGCAGCAACCACACCAATCGATTTTGGCAAAGTGACATATTATGGAATTTGGCTTGTGTGCCTTTATGCCCTATCATCTTTTTTTGAATATTTTCAAATCTATATTTCTGGAATAATTTCCGCTCGAATTGGAAGAAAAATGCGAAGCGAAATTAGCCAGAAAATTGACACTCTTCCACTCAAATATTATGACAAGCACAGTTATGGTGACACCCTGTCAAGAATCACAAATGATGTTGACACAATTGTTCAAACACTAAACCAAAGTTTGGGGCAAATCATCTCTGCTCTCACAACTGTTATTGGAATTGTTGTTATTATGTTTGTCATCAGTTGGCAACTTGCATTAGTTGCAATTTTGTGCATTCCAATTGGACTACTCTTTGTTTTCTTAATTGTCAAAAAATCACAAAAATATTATAAAATGCAACAAAAAACTTTGGGTGATATCAATGGTCACATTGAAGAAATATATTCAAACCACAACATTGTGAAAGCATACAACGGAACAGAAAATGAAAGCAAAAAATTTAACGAACTAAACAAAACACTATATAAAGCAGGTTACAAAAACCAATTCTTTGCAAGCATTATGATGCCGCTTATGCAATTCACTGGAAACCTAGGCTTCATTGCTGTTACTGTTGTTGGTGGTGTTTTGGCACTAAATGGGGCAATCACAATTGGTGCAATTATGTCATTTATTATGTATGTTCGAATTTTCTCTCGCCCACTTCAATCACTTGCATCCATTGCAAACATTTTGCAATCAACAGTTGCCGCATCTGAAAGAGTTTTTGAATTTTTGGACGAAAAAGAAGTTCCAAAAGAAAGCACTAACCTCAAAAAATTGGAAAAAGTGAAAGGACAAGTCACATTCAAAAATGTGAAGTTTGGCTACAACAAAGAAAAAACAATCATAAAAAACTTCAACCTTGAAGTGAAAGCCGGCCAAAAAGTTGCAATTGTTGGCCACACTGGAGCAGGAAAAACAACGCTTGTGAACCTTTTGGAAAGGTTTTATGAACTTGATGATGGCGACATTTTGGTTGACGGTGTTTCAATCAAAGAAATGTCACGAAAAGAAACCAGAAAACTGTTTGGAATGGTTTTGCAAGACACTTGGCTCTTTGAAGGCACAATTAAAGAAAACCTAAAGTTTGGAAATGAAAACGCAAGCGATGAAGAAATCATTAAAGCCGCAAAAGACGCTGGGATTTATGATTTCATTGAAAAACTGCCAAACAAGTTTGACTATGTCTTAAACGACAACACAAACATAAGTCAAGGGCAAAAACAACTTCTAACCATCGCAAGAGCAATGATTCAAAATTCGCCAATGATGATTCTTGATGAAGCAACAAGCTCTGTTGACACAAGAACAGAAACCTTAATTCAAAAAGCAATGGACAAACTAAGTCACCAAAAAACAAGTTTTGTGATTGCCCACAGGCTTTCAACAATTAAAAATGCAGATATTATTTTGGTTATTGAAAATGGTGACATTGTTGAAAAAGGAACTCACAAAACACTTTTAAACAAAAAAGGAAAATACTACGAATTATAAACCAGCCAATTTAGCGATGAAATGGAATAAAACTTGACATGTTATTAATTGATGATTATAATTAAAGTGTTAGGTAAAAGGAGAAAAATATGCCAAAAAATAACAAAACAATAAATTATGAAAGTGAAGACTTCGAAATTCAACCAGTAAATACTGAAGATCTATTAAAGCGACCAGATTATAAAAAAATAGAAAAGGAATACATCGAACAAAAGGACAAAATGATTGAAAACCATCGCAAAGCGTTGGAAGAAAAATACGAATTACTCGACAAATTTATGCAAGTGCCAAACAAAAAAGAGAAAACAAAAAATATAAGCAAAAATAAATCAGATATAGAAATGAACTTTTAATATCAAATTTTTGATTCAAAGCAGACTCAAACATCACTTTTTGGGTCTGTTTTTTTGTGTTTTTATGTGGCATACCACTTCTTGATTTTATGACAACTTTTGTTTTTTATTTTGAATTATTTATTTATTGACTTTTGCTTTTTAAAATGCTAAACTTATATAAAATTATAAAAAAAGGATAAACAAAAAATGCTTAGCAAAAAATACGACTTTAAAGAAACAGAACAAAAATGGCATAATTATTGGAAAGAAAACAACACATATAAATATCAAAAAGACAATCGCCCCAAATATATGATTGACACTCCACCCCCAACAATAAGTGGGCCAAGCCTTCACACTGGGCACGTTTTTAGTTACACTCAAATTGATGTTATCGCTCGTCACAAAAGAATGAGTGGTTTTGATGTTTATTTCCCAATGGGATTTGATAACAACGGGCTTCCAAGTGGAAGATTTGTTCAAAAGAAATACAACCTAAACCCAGACAACTCAACAAGAGAAGAACTCACTCAAAAAGTTTTGGAAGAAATGGAAAACATTTTGCCAATCTACAAAGACCTTTTCTATAACCTTGGTTTTTCTTGCAATTTGGATAACTACTACACAACGATATCAAAACCAGTTCAAAAAATCAGTCAGCAATCTTTCATTGAACTATGCAAACAAGGAGAGCTCACAAGAAGAAAGTCTGCAACTCTATTCTGCCCAGAATGCCGAACAGCAATTGCTTCTTCTGAAATAGAAACAAAAGAAATTGAAAGCAAAATGAACTACATCTATTTTGGAATTAAAGATAGCGATGAAAAACTTGAAGTTGCAACAACAAGGCCCGAACTTTTGCCTGCTTGCGTTTGCGTTTTTGTTAACCCAAATGATGAAAAGCACAAACACCTAATTGGCAAAACTGCAATCAGTCCAATTTTTGGAAAAGAAGTTTTGATTATTGCAAACGAAGAAGCCCTCATGGACAAAGGAACTGGAGTTGTTATGTGCTGCACCTTTGGTGATGAAAAAGATATGGAATGGCAAAAAGCATATAACCTTCCTGTTTTGGAGGCAATTGGCCAAAACGGCAGAATGACAGCCCTTGCTGGAGAGTTTGAAGGCCTAAAAATTAGAGAAGCTAGAGAAAAAACAATTGAAAAGTTGAAAGAATTAAACCTACTTTATAAACAAGAAGACATTTCTCACCTTGTTGCAACTCATGAACGTTGTGGAAAAGAAATTGAAATTTTAACAAAGCCACAATGGTTCATTGACCTACTTTCTCACAAAGAAGAAATCTACAAAAAGGGTTTGGAAGTTAATTGGCACCCAAAAACAATGCAAAAAAGATTTCTAAATTGGGTTGACGGCCTCAAATGGGACTGGTGCATTTCAAGACAAAACTTCTTTGGTGTTCCATTCCCTGTTTGGTATTGCAAGAAATGTGGAAAAGCAAAATTTGCCGAAATTGAAGATTTGCCTGTTAACCCAACAGAAACACAACCAAAAACACCTTGTGAATGTGGTTCAAATGAGTTTGAACCAGAAAAAGATGTTTTCGACACTTGGCAAACATCATCACTAACCCCTCAAATTTGCATGGACTTAGGCTTTAACACTGGGCTTTCTGGAGACTTTTTGCCAATGAGCCTAAGGCCAAGCGCTCACGACAACATCAGAGTTTGGAACTTCTACACAATTGCAAAAAGTTTATTACACTTTGGAAAACTTCCTTGGACAGACATTATGATTTCTGGATATGCGGTTGACGAAAAGGGAGACAAGATTTCAAAAAGCAAAGGAAATGAAAAATTATCTCCTCAAAAACTTGTTGAAATTAACTCTGCCGATGCGGTTAGATATTGGGCAAGCAACATTTCAATTGGAATGGACACTGTGTTAACTCAAGAACAGCTAACAAACGCACAAAAACTTATTCAAAAGATTTTTAATGCAAGCAAATTTGTTATCTCATTTTTAGACGGCGCCCCAACAGAAAAACCAAAGAAACTTGAAATGATGGATGAGTGGATTTTGGGAAAACTTAAAGCCACAAAAGAAAACTTTGATAAATATATGCTAGACTACGAAATGGGACTTGCACTCAAAGAAGTTGAAAAACTGTTCTGGAACTTCTGTGACAACTATATTGAAATTGCAAAGAACAGATTATATAAACCAGAAATTTATGGCGAAGAAGCAAAACAAAGCGCTCAGTATGCCGCCAAAACAGTTTTGAAGGCACTTTTAAAATTGTTCTCAATTTATCTTCCTCACATCACCGAAGAAGTTTATATGGACGCATTTGCTGAAGAAGAAAACCAAAAATCAATTCACACATCACAATATGTTGACTCATCTATTTTCTCAACAGACAAAAATGATGCTGGAGACCTAGTTTGTGAAATCGTTTCTGAGATTAGAGGCTTTAAGTCAAAACAAAATGTTTCTCTAAAACACGAGATTGAAAAGCTCACAATTTGCGGATATGATGACATAATCAAAGAAGCAGAAAAAGACATCATGGCAGTTGGTTCTGTTAAGAACATTGAATATAAACAAAGTGAAAATAAAGAAGTTCAAATTGAACTTGCAAAAATTACTGAATAAATTGCAAAAATAACGCAAAAATTGCGTTATTTTTTTGTTTTTTTCACAACTTTTTTGCAAGTCAAAGTTTTTGTGTTTATTTCATAACCAAAAATTTAAATGCATAAAATAAAATATGTTTTATGATAAGTTTTTTAATTCAACCAACATGAGAGAACTTTCCTCACCTTTTAACATGATTTCACTTGGCCTTAACTATTTGAGTTTTGAAGGCAAATGTTTTGTTACAGTTTTTTCCAGCACTAAAATTGTTTTAACAATTAAAAAAGAAAAAATTTTTATTCTTGGAACTAACCTAAAAATTTTGGACATGGACAACTGCCACACAACAATTGAAGGCAAAATTGAAACCATTTCAACAAAGGATATAAAAGTTTAATATGCACAAAACAACAATAACAATAAAAGGTGCAAATTTCCCAAACCTATTGGATGAATTAAAAAAAACAAACCTAAAGTTAAATAATATTAAAAAATTAAGTTCTTGCGAACTGGAACTAACAGTTAAGGCCAAACATAAGCCAAAAATTATTGCAATTTTAAATGATAAATGCTATACTATTATAAGTCAAAAAGATTCTCAACAAAAACAGTTTTTGAAGCCACTAAGAAATATATCAATTATTGTTGGAATTATTTTTGGTTTTCTTCTAAATGTTTTTGCAACTTTTTTTATTTGGAACATAAAACTTGTTGGAGATGAAAGTTTGAAACAAGAAATTTTCTCTTCGCTAAAAAACTGTGGGATTAAAAAAGGAACCCTAAAGCATAACCTAAGTTTTGCAAAAATCAAAAAGGCAATCTATGAAGGTTCAAATAATATAAGTTTGGTTAGTTCTTCAATAAAGGGAACCACCCTGTTTATTTCCTACACAAAAAGAACCCCGCCCATTTTGGAGTTTTGTGAAAACGAAAACATTATTGCCAAAAATGACGGAATGATTGCAAGCATAATTGCAACCAGTGGAACACCAATGGTGAAACTGGGCGACTATGTTAAAAAGGGGCAAGTTCTTGTTTCGTCTGTTCAAAAAGAAGATGGAACGCAAGAAAAAGCAAGAGGACAAGTTTTTGCTTATGTGTGGAAAAGTGCAACAGTTCAGTATCCACTAAACACAATACTTTGGGCAAGAACAAATAATTTTTGCACAAACCATAAAGTGATGTTTCAAAACAGTGTTTTGTTTGAAACAAACAATTCTTGTTCTTTTGAAAAAAGTGAAATCGAAACAAGAACCACCTATCTCACAAACAAAGTTTTGCCAATCAAAATTGTTTACACAACAGAGTTTGAACTTTCTGCAATTGAAACAACACAAAACTTTGATGAAAACAAAGAAAAAGTGATTTCAGAGGCAAGAATGCTTTGCTGGGAACAAATTGACGGCGATGAAAGAATTTTGGAAGAAAAAACTGAAATAAATTTTGTGTCAAACATATATTTTGTCACACACTATATCAAGATAAAGGAACAAATAAGTTGAAATTAAAATTAGAATTACAAAACAAAACAAACTGCAATTTTGCAGATGAAAAACTTCTCACAAAAATTGGGAGACAAGTGTTAAAAGTTTTTGGGCAAAAAAATGCTCAAATTGGTTTAACTGTTTTTTATGTTGATGAAAAAGAAATTAAAGAAATAAACAAAGAATATCGAAACAAAGATAAGGAAACCGATGTGATAAGTTTTAGGCTTGTTGACAACAAAGATAATCTCCCCCTCACAAAAAAGAACTTCCCATTCGACTTTGATAATTCCACAAAAACAATCTATTTGGGAGAAATTTTCATTTGTGAACAAGTTGCAAAAAATCAGGCAAAAGATTTTGAGAACTCACCTTTTAGAGAAGCTTGCGAACTCTTTGTTCATGGAATGCTTCACATTTTGGGTTGCGACCACCATGAAGAAGAAGAAACCGCCATTATGAAAAAATATGAAGAAGAGATGATAAATTATCTCAACAAGGAAAAAATAAACTAAGGAGAAAAATATGGATTTTCATTCAGGATTTGTTGCTGTTATTGGTAAACCAAATGTGGGGAAATCAACTCTTATTAACGCCATTATTGGCAAAAAGGTTTCAATTGTTTCACCAAAACCACAAACAACAAGAAACAAAATATTGGGAGTTTGGAACAGCGAAAACACACAAGTTGTTTTTGTGGACACTCCTGGCATTCACAAAGGACCAACAGTCCTTGATAAATATATGCAAAAAAGCGTTGAAAGCGCAACTCAGGACATCAACCTACTTCTTTATGTTATGGACGGAAGCAAGCCTTTCAACAAAAATGAGTTAAAACTTTTGGAAGAATATTGCAATAACGACTACCCTGTTTTTGCTGTTGTTAGCAAAGTTGACCTAACAAATTATGAAAAACTTTTTCCAGAACTAACAAAATTAAACGAAATTAAAAAACTTAAAGATGTTTTCTGCATTTCAGCACTAAACAGCAAAAACTTGGAGCCACTTAAAGAAAATATCAAAAAATATATGACCGACAATATTGAATATTTTTCTAAAGATGAAATAACAGACAAGCCTTTTGGATTTATGGTTGCTGAAGCCATTAGAGAAAAAATGCTCTGGATGCTTTCTGATGAAGTTCCTCATGGCGTTGGAGTTATTGTTGATGAGATGCAGGATTATGATAACTACATGCAAATATCAGCCACAATTTTTTGTGAAAAGGAAAACCACAAAAACATTATTGTTGGAGCAAAGGGGCAAATGCTTAAAGAAATTGGAAAAAGTTCTAGGCTTGCAATAGAAAAATTCTTGGGCAAAAAAATTAACTTAAGCCTTTGGGTGAAAGTTAAAGAAGATTGGCGCAACCGTGAAGGAATCCTTGGAAACATTGGTTACTCTATTGATGAATTATAAATAAATGGAAAACGAAAATGAATCAAGAAATAATAACAAAAGCAATAGTAATAAAAAGCGTTAACTACAAAGACAACGACAAAATACTCACCCTTCTAACTCCTGAGCACGGAAAAATTAGTGCAAGTTTGAGAGGGGCAAACAAGCCTCAAGCAAAGCTAAAATTTGCTGGGCAGCTTTTTTGTTTTGCTGAATTTTGCTTGGTTCAATATGGAAACAACAAAACCGTTAAAACGGCAACCGAAATTGAAAGTTTTTTTGACGTTGCAAAAGACTTTGAAAAACTAAGCATTGGTTCATCTCTTCTTGAAATAAGTGACAAAATCACAAAAGAGGGTGAAAACTGCTATTTAGTTTTTTTAAACACCTTAAAGGCCCTTCAAACACTTGTGTTTTCCTCCACTAGCCCAAAAATGGTTTTAACAAAATATATGCTGGAAGTTTTTAGAATTTGTGGATATGAACTTATAATGGACAGATGCAAAAGCTGTGGGGCTAAATTTAACAATAATATATTTATGAACATTGAAACAGGAGCTTTTGTTTGCAAGCTTTGCAAAACTGATGAATGCATGGCAGTTTCTCTTGGTGCTTTCAATATTATGAAACTTGTTTCAAACACAGATTACTTAAATCTTTCATCAATAAAGGCACATAGCCACCATTTAGACGAGATTTTGGTGCTTCTAAATGCCAATTTTACTGGAAAGTTTGATATTATTATAAAAAGTTTAAAAAATATATAAAAATAAAAAGTAATTTCAAAACTTTATGACAAATAATAAGGGTATAACAAAAA
>JAEETG010000013.1 GCA_016290255.1 Clostridia bacterium | reverse complement strand
TTTTTCGCAAACCATAAATCCAAGTTCTGTTGGCTTGATTTGTTTGCCTTCTTTTTCTGCGTATTCTCTTTTGTCTAATGTTGTTATGGTTGGAACATATGTGGCTGGACGCCCAATTCCTTTTTCTTCCATAACTTTAACCAAACTTGCTTCCGTGTAACGTGCTGGAGGTTTGGTGAATTTTTGTTCTGTTTTAATGTCGTTTAAGCTTAATGTTTCACCTTCAACAATTTCTGGAAGAAGTTTTTGATTTTCATCTTCATCTTTTTCTTTGTCTTTTGGAACATATTCTTGGAAAATCACGGTGTATCCTTCAAAAAGAGGTGTTCTTCCTGTTGCCTTAAAGCCATATTCTTTGCAGTTTATGTCTATGCTAACGCTATTATATGTTGCTGGCTTCATCTGACTTGCCAAAAATCTTTCATAAATTAGTTTATAAAGTTTATATAAATTCCCTTCAATTTGCCCTTTAACCATTTCTGGAGTGATTTCAAGGTGAATTGGCCTTATGGCTTCGTGGGCATCTTGTGCGCTTTGCTTGGTTTTATATATGTTTGGTTTTTCTGGAGCAAACTCTTTTCCAAACTTTTCTTCAATATATTTTTTTGCAACCTCTTGCATTTGAGGTGAAACACGAACAGAGTCTGTTCTGATGTATGTGATTAAAGCAGTTTTTCCCTCACCCTTTAATTCAACACCTTCATATAAGCTTTGAGCAGCTGCTGCCGTTTGTTTTAAGCTCATTCCAAGTTTATTTAAAGCATCTTGTTGCATTGTGCTTGTGATGTATGGTGCTGGAGGATTTGATTTTGTTATGCTCTTTTTAACTTGTGAAACAACAAAATCTCCTTGTTTTATTGCACTTACTACTTCATTTTTTTTCTGTTCGCTTGCAACTTTAAACTTTTTGCCGTCTTTTGTTTGCAAAGAGGCATTAAACAAAGTTTTGTCTGCCTGTTTTGAAAGAACTGCTGTTACTGGCCAATATTCTTCTGGTTTGAAGTTTTGAATTTCTTTTTCCCTATCCACAACAAGTTTTAAAGTTACTGACTGAACTCTTCCTGCTGAAAGCTTTGGTTTAATCATTTTGCTTATAATTGGTGAAACTTTATAACCAACAAGGCGATCCAAAACTCTTCTTGCTTGCTGCGCATTAATTAAGTTTTCGTCCAAAGGTCTTGGCGATTGCAAAGCTTTTGTTATTGCATTTTTTGATATTTCGTTGAATTCAATTCGAATGTTATCTTCACCATTAAGCCCCAATATGTTTGCGATATGAAAGCTTATGGCTTCACCCTCTCGGTCTGGGTCGGTTGCAAGCAACACTTGTTCGCTTTTTTGAGCCTTTGATTTAAGGCTTGCAACAATTTCTTTCTTGTCGGGCATTAACTCATATTTTGGTTCAAAGTGATTTTCCATGTCTAGCCCCAAAGTTCTCACAGGCAAATCTCTAACATGGCCTTTTGTTGCAAACACTTCGTAATTTGAGCCCAAATATTTTTGTATGGTTTCTCTCTTACCAATACCCTCGATAACCACTAATATGCTCATTATTTCTCCTTTTTTCGAGGAAATCTATGATGCTTTCTTTTGATAATAGTTTCCTGCCATTCTTATTATTAAACCACGAATTTCCATTCTTGTCAACAAACTATTCAAAGTTTTTGGGTCTAACCCACTTTTTTCGACTAAAAAAGAGTAATGCTGAGCTTCATCAGCAATAAGTGATAAAATTATTTCTTCATTTAAATCCAGTTGAACTGCTTTTGTTTTTTCTTCTTTTTGCGCTTCAAACTGTGGAAAATCTGCAATAATATCATTTGGTTCTGTGACGCAGCACCCTTGAAAGCACTTAATGAGCCTGTTTGTTCCAACGCTTTTTGAACTGTTCACTGGACCTGGCAAAGCAAAAATGTGTCTGCCATAGTCATTTGCAAACTCAACGGTGTGGAGAGACCCACTTTTTTCGCCAGCTTCTGGAACAAAAACACCCAAAGAAAGCCCAGCAATTATTCTGTTTCTTTGAACAAAGCCATAACGAGGAAGTTTTGTTGGAAGAGTTTCACAAAGCAAAAGCCCATCATTTTTTAAAATGTTTTCCGCTAAATCCTTGTTAACACTTGGATAAACATCATTAAGTTTTCCGGCTAAAACAGCAATTGTTTTCCCTCCACTCTTTAAGCACTCTTTTTGTGCAATTCCATCAATTCCTTCTGCCATTCCACTAATGATAACAAAACCAGCTTTTGTTAAAGCACGAGAAAAAATTCTTGTTTGCTCAGC
>JAEETG010000108.1 GCA_016290255.1 Clostridia bacterium | reverse complement strand
CTTTGAAGTGGTTGTTTTGTTCTGGATCCAAAACTTCCAACAGAGCACTTGATGGATCCCCTCTAATATCTCTTGTGAGTTTGTCAACCTCATCAAGAAGAAAAACTGGATTGATGGTTTTTGCTTGTTTCATGGCTGCTAGTATTCGCCCACACATTGCACCAACATATGTTCTTCTGTGGCCACGAATAACACTTTCATCACTAACACCACCCAGAGAAACTTGAACAAAACTTCTTCCCATAGCGCGAGCAATGCTTTTTGCAATTGATGTTTTTCCAACCCCAGGAGGGCCAACCAAACAAATGATTTGAGCACTAACTTTTTTGGTTAATTTCATAACAGCAAGTGTTTCAATAATTCGCTCTTTCACTTTGTCTAGTGCATAGTGATCTTCATCCAAAACCTTTTTTGCCAATCCCAAATCTAGGTTGTCTTCTGTTTTCTCAGTCCATGGAAGTTCCAAAACAGTGTCGATAAAGTTTCTAATATATCCAACTTCAGGTGAACCAAAAGGAAGTTTTGCCATTTTGTTTATTTCTTTCAAAACTTTTTCTTCGTGTTCTTTTGGCATGCCAAGTTTTTTGACTTTGTTTTTAAACTCTTCAATTTCATTTTCTTCACCATTGAGTTCATCGTTTATAACTTTCATTTGCTCACGCAAGAACATTTCTTTTTGTGTTTTGCTTAGGTTGTCATTAACTTTGTCATCAATTTGTTTTTTCCATTTGATTGTGTCGAAAACATTATCTAAAAGAATATTAACTTCACTAAGCCTTTTTTCAACGTTTGTTTCAGAAAGCATTTTTTGCTGAGAAGACACATCTTTTAGCAGTATGTGAACAAGGCTGTCTGCAATTTGACCCGGAAGAAGATTTGAATATAGAACTTGTTGTTCAATTTCAAATGGCATAAAATGCCCATATTTGTTAAGGCCAACACACTTGTTTTTGATGTCGGACACAAGTTTATATGCCCTTTCGGTTTCGCCATTTATTTCTTCAACCTTTTCAATTTCAACTCTTATTGGCTCAACAGACAAAACAGAAAGAATTTTCACCCTTTCTTTTCCTTGTATGTTTGCTTTTAGTGTTCCACTTGGTGTGAGTTCAACCCTTTCAATAATTCCAAGACAAGCAAAATCAAAAATGTCTTCTTTTTGGGGAACTGGAGTGAATGTTTTGGAAGTTACCAAAACAATTTTTCCGCCATCATCATATATTTTTTGAAGGTTTTTTATCTCTTCGGGATTGTTAACTTCACAACTAACATTAACCCCAGGAATCACTGCAAGATTTGTTAGATGAAGAGCGCCAAACACTTCTTTTTGCTTTTCTTCGTTTTTGTTTTCTTCTAGCTTACTTACCTCTTTTGGCTCATCTTTCTTAGCATCGCTTTCCATGTTTTTCTCCTTAAAAGTTGTTTGATTGTTTTATTATATAATATTTTTTTGAAAAAAGCAACAAATTAAGTGATTTATAACTTCCCCTAAAACAAGTTTTGCAATGAACAAAATAATTGTTAAATTTTAGTTGCAAAAAAACACAACTTTAAGTATAATGAAATTAAGTCTATTCTTTATAAAAGTGATTTACACACGCAAAAAAGAATATAGTTTTATTGATTGGAGAAAAATTATGAGCATTATTTTTGCAGACAGTGGATGTGATATTCCTCAAGACATTATTGAAAAATATAATATAAAAATCATCACCATACCTATTTGTGTTGATGAAGACATATATGAAAAGGGTGAAATCCCATTAAAAGAATTTTATGACAGAATGAGAAAAGGTTCTGATGTGAAAACAAGTTCTCTAAACCCAAATTTTTATGTTGAAACATTTGAACCATATCTAAAACAAGGAGAAGATGTTATTTACGTTCACTTTTCTAGTGGAGTTACTGGAACTTTTAATTTCCTAAAGCAAGCAATTGGAATTTTGAAAGAACAATATCCTGAAAGAAAAATTGATGAAGTTGACACACTAAACCTCACAACAGGTGCTGGAATGGTTGCATATGAAGTTGCAAAAAGAAACAAACAAGGAATGCCACACAACGAACTTGTTAATTGGGCAAACCAAAACAAAACCTGTTACCCTGTTTTCTTCTTCCCAGACAGTTTAAAATATCTCAAAAAAGGTGGAAGAATTGGGGCTGCCACTGCTGTTATTGGAACAATGCTTCAAATCAAACCAATGATTCACGTTGCACAATCTGGAAAACTTGCTGTTATTGACAAAGCAATGGGAAAGAAAAAAGCAATGGCAAACCTTGTTAATTATGTTAAAAAATATGGAAAAGACATCGCTGACCACCCTGTTATCATTATGCACGCAGATGATGAACAATCTGCAGAAGAACTCAAAAAAATGCTTCTTGAAACATTTGGCCCACTAAAAATTAGGCTTGTTATGGTTGGAACAACAATTGGAACCCACGCTGGCCCTGGAACGCTTGCTGTTGTGTTCCATGGAACTCAACTTGT
>JAEETG010000012.1 GCA_016290255.1 Clostridia bacterium | reverse complement strand
GTTTTTAAGCTCCATGTCGCGAAGTTGTCCACGGCGACGGTTTATGTCACCCATAACGTCACCCAAATACTCTTCTGGCACTTCAACTTGGACTTTCATCATAGGTTCTAGCAAGACAGGGTTCGCATTTTTTGCGGCTTCCTTGAAAGCCATACTTCCTGCGATCTTAAATGCCATTTCACTAGAGTCTACTTCGTGGTATGAACCATCGACCAATGTAACTCTGAAGTCTACCATTTCATATCCAGCAACAACTCCGTTCTGGCGAGCTTCTTGGATTCCATCATTGATAGGCGCAATATACTCTTTAGGAATTGCTCCGCCAACGATTTTGTCAACAAACTCGTATCCTTTGCCCGGCTCAAGTGGCTCCATCTCAATAATACAGTGTCCGTATTGACCTTTTCCACCAGATTGTTTGATGTACTTGCCTTCTTGACGAGTTTTTGAACGTATTGTTTCTTTGTAAGCAACCTGTGGCTTGCCCACATTAACGTCTACGCCAAATTCACGTACAAGACGGTCACGATATATATCAAGGTGAAGTTCACCCATACCGGCAATGATTGTCTGACCAGTTTCCTGGTCAGTGTAGGTTTTGAATGATGGATCTTCCTCAACAAATCTGATGAGGGCAGCAACCATCTTTTCTTGAGCCTGCTTGTTCTTAGGCTCTATAGCGATTTTAATAACAGGGTCAGGGAAATTGATGCTTTCCAAAATAATTGGAGCTTTTTCATCACAGAGAGTGTCTCCAGTTGTTGTATCTTTAAGTCCAACAATAGCTGCGATATCTCCTGTTCTAACTTCATTTATTTCTTGACGCTCATTACTGTGCATCCTTATTAATCTTGCAATTCTTTCTTTCTTACCCTTTGTTGAGTTGTAAACATAACTACCACTCTCTAGGTGTCCGCTATAAACACGGAAATATGTTAGTTTTCCATATGGGTCTGTTACAACCTTGAATGCAAGTGCTGAGAATGGTTCATCATCGCTTGCTTTTCTTTCTGCTTCTTGTCCATTTGGAAGAACTCCCTTAATTGCAGGAATATCAATTGGACTTGGCATATATTCAACAATTGCATCCAATAGTTTTTGAACACCCTTGTTTTTGTAACTTGAACCACAAACAACTGGGTTAAGTTTAAGTTCAATTGTTCCTTTTCTGAGCCCACGCTTGATTTCTTCTTCAGTGAACTCTTCACCTGCAAAGAATTTTTCCAAAAGTTCATCGTCAGTTTCAGCAACTGCTTCAATCATGGCTGCACGCCATTTTTCAGCATCTGCCTTTAGGTTTGCAGGAATTTCTGTTACTTCCATATCTTTTCCAAGGTCATCTTTGTAGATTACTGCCTTCATTTCGATAAGGTCAACAATTCCTTCAAATGTGTTTGCGGCTCCAATTGGAATTTGAATTGGAACAGCGTTTGCATGCAAACGATCTTTCATCATTTGCACAACTCTAAAGAAGTCGGCTCCATCTCTGTCCATTTTGTTAACATAGGCCATTCTTGGAACACCATATTTGTTTGCCTGACGCCATACTGTTTCACTTTGAGGTTGAACTCCACCTCTAGCACAGAAAACAGCAACAGCACCATCCAAAACTTTCAAACTTCTTTCAACTTCAATTGTGAAGTCAACGTGTCCTGGGGTGTCAATGATGTTGATTTGACAATCCTTCCATTTTGTTGTTGTTGCAGCTGATGTGATGGTGATTCCTCTTTCTTGTTCTTGAACCATCCAGTCCATTGTGGCTGCCCCTTCGTGCACTTCACCAATTTTGTGAGTTTTTCCAGTATAATATAAGATACGTTCGGTTGTTGTTGTTTTTCCTGCATCGATGTGAGCCATGATTCCGATGTTTCTTATCTTATCTAGAGAATATTCTCTTGCCATATATTTTCTCCTTGTTTTTATTAGTATTTAAAGTGTGCAAATGCTTTGTTTGCTTCTGCTTGACGGTGAACTTCTTCTTTTCTCTTGAAAGCTCCGCCTGTTGCGTTGTGAGCATCTAATAGTTCGCCAGCAAGTCTTTGTTCCATTCCTCTTTCACCACGCTTTTTGGCAAACAAAACAATCCAACGAATTGCAAGTGTTTGTCTTCTTGCTGGTCTAACTTCAACAGGAACTTGATAGCTTGCACCACCAACCTTTCTAGGTTTTGTTTCAACAAGTGGCATAACATTTTCCATTGCTTTTTCAAGCGCTTCCATTGCACCAACTCCAGTTTTTTCAGCCAAAATGTCCATTGCGTCATAAACAATCTTTTGTGCAATACCTTTCTTTCCATCAAGCATAACTTGATTGATAAGTTTTGCAACAACCATTGAATTATACTTTGGATCAGCTAAAATTTTACGAACTGGTGCAGCATTTCTTCTTGACATAGTGTAATTTTTCCTCCTTATAGATTTAGGGTTTGATTCCAAACCAAATGATTATTCATTATATAAATATTACGCTTTCTTTTCTTTCTTAGCGCCGTATTTACTTCTACCCTGATTACGTTTTGCAACACCCGCTGTGTCGAGAACACCACGGATAACATGATAACGCACACCGATTAGGTCAGGAACACGACCACCACGAACCAAAACAACAGAGTGTTCTTGAAGGTTGTGACCAATTCCAGGGATATACATAGTGCTTTCTTGTCCGTTTGATAGTCTAACCTTTGCAATCTTACGGAGAGCTGAGTTAGGCTTCTTAGGTGTTGTTGTTGTTACAACGAAACATACACCACGTTTTTGTGGACAACCATTAAGGAGTGGTGACTTTGTTTTCTTCACTTTGTCCTTACGACCATGTTTGATCAATTGATTGATTGTTGGCATTTTATCCTCCTATACAAATTTGATTGGAATTTTCCTTCAACCCTATAAAAATTCCACTTGCCAAATATTTTCTAGCAAAACTAGTTATTATTTAGCCTTCCTCTTTTGCTAGCGACACACACTTTAACGCCGACAAAAAAGGGCTTATTCTAAACTTCCGTTTAAAATAAAATGGCTACAAATATAAATTGTAGTGAACTGATTGTACCAAAAAAAACGAATATTGTCAACAATTTATTGTGAAAATCTTTGAATATTTATATTAATAATAAACACATTTCACGCTTTTTGACCTTTTTCTTTGTTTCAAGGTTTACATTATTGCTATCTTTTTCAAAACAATCAAATTGCATCATAACATAAATTTAAAATTATGTCTATCAAAATTTAACACTTTTTTTAAAAATTTTTATGGCGATTTATAAATATGCAATATACATTTAGAACATACAAACAAAGGTTGCTTTAAAGCCCACTTTTTCACAATTATCCACCAACTTATCCACAATGAATATTTATAAATTTTTTAGAATTTTTATAAAAATATGTTATATTTATGCAAAAATGAGAATATTTAAACAAAAAATGTGGAAGTTATCCACAATTTAGTTGAGTTATCCACAGAGGTTAGACCAAAATTTCTATTTTTAGATAAAAATATATCAAAAAACATGAAAACACAATTTTAAAATTTTAAAGGGTCTGAAACTGTGAAAAGGTTTGATTTTCTTGGGCCTTTTCATCTTTCTTTGTTCCAACAAGCAAAACACCTTGAACTGGCTTATAGGTTGATATGCGAAGTTTTTTTGTTTTTATCACCTTTCCACCTTTGGTGTATTCAAGATATGACAAAACTTTTTTCCCAGTTTTGGGTTGAGTTTTGTAGCGTTTTTCACCAATCAACAAAGTGCTATCTTCCAAAACAACATCATCTAGTTTTGTTTCCTCCATAATTTTGCTTTTTCTTTGAATTTTGAAAACTGGTTTTCCATAAACCTCAACTCCAATTTTGCCGTTTTTGTGATATGTTCTAATATAAAGTGGATAATTTTTGTTGTTCACAAACTTTAGGTCACTTGAGCCATAGTTTACCATTGCATCAAAACCTGCTTGCACATAACTGCTTTCC
>JAEETG010000107.1 GCA_016290255.1 Clostridia bacterium | reverse complement strand
TTTCAAAAAACTATTGTGTCATTAATGTTGACCTGTGGGGCTTTGGGGGAAGTGAAGAGCCAACAAAAGTGTGGGGCACAATTGATTATGCAAAAGCACTGCATGAGTTTACCAAAAAATTGAAACTTAATAGTTTTCATTTGGTTGGGCACTCATTTGGCGGAAAGATTGCAATCATGTTTTCAAATCTTTTTGAAAGAAGTGTGAAAAGCTTAACACTTGTTGATAGTGCTGGAATGAAAAGAAGGTTTTCATTAAAAAACTATTTTAAAATTAAACGATATAAACATTTAAAAAAAATGGTTGAAAACCAAAAAGTTGATGAACAGATTTTACAAAAGTTTGGTTCAAATGACTATAAAAACAGCAGTGGAATTATGAAACAGATTTTAACAAAAGTTGTGAATGAAAATGTGGAGCAAGAGAGCAAAAGCATACAAGTTAGAACACTCATTGTTTGGGGGAAAAAAGATAAAGACACCCCGTTATATATGGCAAGAAAAATTCACAAGAACATAACTGGTAGCAAACTTTGTGTTCTTGACGGAGGACATTTTTCACATATTGATTGTTTTCAAAAATTCAACATTATTTTGGAACAGTTTTGGAGGAGTTTATGATAGATTTTTTTGATTTTAATTCAGGTCATTTTTATATTGCGGTTATTTTAAGTTTTTTAAACGCAATGCTTCTTTGCTTTGAAGGATACAAGTTTATGCAAATAATTCAGTTAAATGGCTATCACTTAACAGGCTATTTTAACTGGCTTAAAAACACGAGAGAAAAATATTTCATAAGAATTATTATGCTTGTTTTATTAAGTGTTGCCGCAATGCTTGTGACAAATGTTATTTTTAGAATATTTGCAAAACCTCTTCAATATTATTTGTCATATCTTGGACTATTGTTTTATTTCTTGTTCTCAGGAATATTCTTGAAAGTTTTATACGACACTCCAAAAAAAGTGCCACTGAAAATGACTGCAAGAATGACAAGAAGTATGGCTGTGTTTTTTGTTCTTTCAATCATATTAACATTTGCTTTAATTATGATTTCAAGTTTGTTCACTCAAATTCTTCGTTACATTGCAATTGCCTTTATGCCACTTTTGTTGCCACTCTTAGCGCCATTATCACATATCATAATGAAACCTGTTGAAAGAGGTATTAACAAAAAGTTCATCAAAAAGGCAGAAGAGAAACTAGAAAAATTTCCAAACCTCATAAAAATTGGAATCACAGGAAGTTTTGGGAAAACCACAATAAAAAATGCTTTATGGAGCATATTATCAGAAAAATATAGCGTTTGCAAAACTCCTCAAAATTTCAACACGCCAATGGGAATCACAAAAACGGTGCTAGAGAATTTAACAATAACACACCAAGTTTTTATTGCAGAAATGGGCGCGAGAAAAAATGGGGAAATTGATGAACTTTGCCAAATTGTTCAACCAACATATGCCATTGTTGGCACAATAGGTGAGCAACATCTTCAAACATTTGGTTCTTTTGAAAATGTTAAGAGAACCAAAAAAGAACTTGCCACCTTTGTTGAAGAAAAAGGTTTCTGCACCTTTGATGCAGATAATGAAGCGAGCAATGAACTGTTTTCATCTCATAATGGTAAAAAAGCTAGAGTTTCAATAAAAAACCATAATGCGTCAGTTTATGCAACAGACATCAAAACAACACAAAGTGGAACAGAGTTTGTTCTTCACGCAAAAGACAAAAAAGTTGCATGCTCAACAAAACTTTTGGGGCTTCACAACCTTTCAAACATTTTGCTTTGTGTTCCAACAGCTTTGGAACTCGGATTGTCTCTTGAGGAAATTTCAAGTGGGATTTCCAAAATTGCTCCAATTGAACATAGGCTTCAGTTAATTAATGCTCCAAATGATATTCTTATTTTGGACGACACATATAATGCCAGCATTGATGGAAGCAAGTGGGCTTTGGAAGTTTTGAAGATGTTTGATGGCAGGAGAAAGATTGTGATAACACCTGGGCTTGTTGAACTTGGAAGTTTGGGAAGACTTGCAAACTATGAATTTGGTGAAAGGATTTCTGAAGTTGCTGATATTGTTGTTGTTGTGAACAAGACAAACGAACTTTCAATTCGCCAGGGGCTTATGGACAAAAAATTTGATGAAAGCAAAGTATATTTTGTTGAAAACACGCAAAAAGCACAAGAATTATTGAAAACCATACTAAAGCAAGGTGACATCATTTTGTGGGAAAATGATTTGCCAGATAACTACACATAAGATAGTAAAAAGATTATTGATTTCCAATAATCTTTTTTTAACATATTTTTGTTTAATTTCATATAACACTTAATAAAAGGGAGTTAATATGAAAAATATTGCTGTTGTTTTTGGTGGAAAATCTGTTGAGCATGACATTTCAATCATAACTGGTTTGCAAGTTGTTTCAACATTAAAAGAAAAATATAACATTATTCCAATTTATATTTCAAGAGATGGAGTTTGGCTAACTGGTGACAAACTTTTGCTGCCTGACTCGTTCAAAAATTTTTGTATAACTAAAACTTGGGAGTGTTATTTGAAACCGCATTCAAAATTTTTGTTTATCAAAAAACTTTTAAAAACAAAAATAATAAAACTTGATAGCATAATTTTGTGTCTTCACGGTGTTAATGGGGAAGATGGGAGTATTCAAGGTTTTTTGGACTTAACACAAATTCCATATGTCAGTTCTGGAGTTCTGGGGAGTGCTGTCACAATGGATAAAGCAGTTCAAAAAATGCTATTTTTGCAAAACGGAATCAAAACACCAAGGTTTCTGTTCTTTTATGAAAATGAGTATAAAACTAAAAAATCAAAAATTCTTGAAAAGATAAAAAAAGAATTGGGGGAAACTGTTGTTGTAAAACCCGACAGGGCGGGAAGCAGCATTGGAGTTAAGGTTTGCTCATCAAAAAAAGAAATTGTTGAAGCAATAGATCTTGCTCTTTATTATGACAACAAAGTTATTGTTGAAGAAAAAATTGACGACTTTAGAGAAATAAATATTGCATGTTTTGGAAGGAATGATGAAATCAATCTATCTTGTTTGGAGGAAGTTATTTCAAGTGGGGGTCTTTTGTCTTTTGAACAAAAATATATAAGCTCAGAAGAAACAACAAGGATTGTTGATGTTCGCCTTGATGAGAAAACAGAAAACGAAATAAAAGAAATAGCACAAAAAGCTTTTTATATTAGTGAACTCTCTGGAGTTTGTAGAATGGATTTTTTTGTCACAAAAAATGGGGAAGTGTTGTTGAATGAAATTAACTCAATTCCAGGTTCAATGGCAAACTATTTATTCAAAGATATATCATTTTTTGAAATGCTAGAAAAACTTATGCAATATGGGGTGAATAGATTTGTTGAAAGACAAAATCTCACATATTTATACAAATCAGATGCTCTTTTGTGTTTTGAAAAAGACTATGGAAAAATGAAAAAATAAGCCATATTAGGCTTATTTTTTGTGTATAAAAATAAACAATTATGAATAAATATTCCTTTTTAGTGTTTCCAACTTTTCAGTTAAACACACATCGTTGATTGCAAAATTTAAAAGTTTGTCTATTTCTTCTTTTGTGAAATATATGTTTTTAAGTTTAAATGTGTTTTCAATGTATATTCCGCCATTTCTGCCACAAATGGTCACAACTGGCACTCCGCAAACAGACAGCGCATCAAGATAGCGATACACGGTTCTTGTGCTTATTTCAAACTTGTCTGATAAAGTTTGTGCCTTTGTTTTTTCATGGTTTAATAAATATAGCAAAATGCCAACAATAACTGAAATATTCATTTTTTTTACCTCAATTATTATTATAGGAATTATGAATTGTGTTGTCAAGCGATATTCATTTTGCAAATCGTTTTAGTAAGTTAACAATTATGTTGGTGCTGTTGATGTGTGGATATTTATCCATTTTTTGTTTAATAATTTTGCTATTTTTTATCAATAGATTTAATTTGTTTTTTAACTCATTTTGTGTTTCTTCTTCAAGAACTAGAGCATATCCTTTTTTTTCAAAATAATTTGCATTAAGTTTTTGTTCTCCTCTTGTTTGTTTTTTTAAAGGTGCAATAAGCATTGGAATTTGATGGCCCAAAAGTTCAAACAAAGTGTTTGAGCCTCCTCTTGTTAGTGCATAATTAGAAATTGAATATAATTTTTGTATTTCATCACAAAATTCAATTTGCAAATAGTTTTTGTGTGAAATATCCTTTCTTTTTCCTTTACCCGTTATGTGAACAACAAAAAAATTTTCACATAGAAAATTTAGGTTATCATAAACAAGCTTATTTAGACTTGAAGCCCCCAAACTTCCACCCAAGACCAAAAGAACAGGCAGATTTTGGGGGTTGTTTAATAAAATGTTTTTGTTTGAAATTGTGTTATTAAGAATTGGGGAACCAGAGTGGATGCCATTTTTGAGTTTTTGAGCAGTGACATCAAAAGAAGTGCAAATGGCTTTTGTTTTGTTTTTGATTAGTTTATTCGCAAGCCCCAGTGTTATGTCGCTCTCATGCAAAACTATTGGAATATCAAGGCTATGTGCAGCAAAACAAACGGGAACAGAAACATAGCCGCCTTTGCTGAAAATTATGTTTGGTTTGATGTCTTTTAACATCTTTTTGCATTCTTTGATTGAACGGAGTAGTTTAAATGGAATTAAAAAGTTTTTGAAACAAAAACCTCTTATCAGTTTTGTTGTTGGAATTGGAATATACACAATTTCTTTATATTTTTTGACCAGATTTTTTTCTATTCCATTTTGTGAACCAACATAAAAAATTTTGTCAAAATGTTTTGTTAATTCCTCAACCAAAGCCAAACAACCAAGTGTGTGCCCAGCCGTTCCGCCACCAGTTAAAACAATTGTTTTCATCTTTTCTCCTTTTTGAATTATTTTATGAGTGAGTAAAAAATATTATTGCATTTTATGGATAAATAAAATAATTTTTCAAAAAATGCTGTTTTTCTTTTGGTTTTTTGTGGGTCTTTGTGCTAAAATAAATAGTATATAGAAATGGAGGAATGGCTTTGAGTAAGAATTATGATTCAAAAGATATAGTTGTTTTGGAAGG
>JAEETG010000106.1 GCA_016290255.1 Clostridia bacterium | reverse complement strand
GGAACATATAATCCAACAACAATTAAACTTAGTGAAATTGAAAAATATCCAACACTATACCCAAAAGAAATAACAGCCCAACTACTGAAAGACCTAAAAAAGTTTGGCACCGAACTTGATCGCCCTCTTCTAAACTTTAAACTAGACATGAGTGAATAATAAAAAAGATTGGAAAATCTCCAATCTTTTTTGTTTTGCAAAAATTATTGTGAAAAATTCACATTTATTTGATTTTCATGTTATAAAATGCAACATATGCTCTGTATGTTTCATAGATGTCAACTTTTGATGTGATTTCCCACCTTGCGTGCATGTTGAGAACAGGCACTCCAGCATCAATCACATTCATTCCAAACTTTGCCATAATGTAGGCAATTGTTCCGCCGCCGCCTTGGTCAACCTTTCCCATTTCGGTTGCTTGGAAAGCAACTTTTTCTTTGTCTAGTTGATTTCTAAGAGCCGCAATAAATTCTGGGTTAGCATCATTTGCTCCACTCTTTCCATATGCTCCAGTGAATTTGTTGAAACTAATTCCTTTTGCAAAGTGAGCATCTGTTGCTGGGTTAAAAGCTGCAGTGAAGTTTGGGTCAACTGCCGCGGTCACATCACTTGAAAGCATGTTAGAGCGGTTGAGCGTTCTTCTTAATGCCAGTTCACTATATTGCCCACACAAATTCATAACTTCAACAACAGTGTTTTCAAACCATTTGCTGTGCATACCAGTTGCCCCAACACTTCCAATCTCTTCTTTGTCAACAAGGAGATTACAAACAGTGTATTCTGGATTTTCAATTTTCATAAGTGCCATAAGCCCTGTGTAGGCACAAACTCTGTCGTCTTGGCCGTATCCAATAATCATGCTCCTGTCTAGTCCAAAATCTCTTGCCTTTCCTGCTGGAACAGCCTCGATTTCAGCTGAGAAAAAGTCATCTTCTTCAATTCCCTTTTCTTTTAGTATATCCAAAATAAACGCTTTAAACTTGTTTTCTTTTGCGTCAACTTTTGCCATGTTGCCAGCAATAAGGTTTAGGTCTTCTCCGCTAAACTCAGCTTTCTTTTCTGGCCCCTTTTCAAGATGTGGAAGAAGATCAGAAATTCCAACAACAGCGTCATCGTTTTCGCCCATAACAAAATCAATCTTTTTGCCATCTTTTTTCACAATAACACCGTGAAGAGCAAGTGGGCTTGCTGTCCATTGATATTTTTTGATTCCCCCATAATAATGAGTGTCTAGCATACAAAAACCTTGACTTTCATAAAGTGGTTTTGCTTTTAGATCTATTCTTGGAGAATCGATGTGAGCGCCAACAATGTTTATTCCATTTTCAAATGCCTGTTTTCCAATAATAAACATGGCAATTGATTTATCCATGTTAACAGCATAAACCTTGTCGCCCGCTTTGAGTTTTTTGTTTTCTTTGATTAGTGTTTCCAAGTTTTTGAAACCATTTTTTTCAGCAACAGAAATTGCAAACTTTGTGCACTCTCTTTCTGTTTTGTTGTTAGACAAAAAGTTTCTGTAACCCTCACAAAAATCAAAAACTTCTGCCTTTTTATCTTTATAATTTTCCCATAAATTTGTTTTCATAATTTTGCCTCCCCTATAATCAATTTTATTATATAACAAAAAAAAATATCTCGCAACTAAATAAAAAACAAAAAAGGCTGATTTAATCAGTCTTTTTTATCGCCAAAAGAGAAATCTTCTTCTTTTTGTTTCTCTTTTTGCTCCTTTACTTGTTTATTATAATGTTTTTCCGCTAAACCCATTGCATCGCCATCAACTAGAAATGTTCTTCTCCAACTTCCATTAACTTTATCCCAACTTCCACAAATCATGCCCAAATCAAAAAGTTTATCCATATTGGCACTAACAACATTTTTGTCAACGCCCATTTCGGACACAATTTTTCTAAAATATGCTTTGCCATGTTTTACTTCGGTTATTTCATAAATCTTAACCAAAACATCAAAGTCTTCTATTATTTTTTCTTTTTCATCTTTGGTTTCTTGGTTGGCACTTTCTAAACCTTTTTCAACAACGCTAATTATTTCTTTTCTTTTTTCCATATCCATATTTTATCACAAAATAAAAAATTGTCAATATGTGTTATTAAAGAACCTTTTCAATTTCACCAATGAACACAAAGTGTCCTTTTTGACCCTCATAAATCTTTTTCTTAACTTCGTCATCAATATTATCTAAATCAAACTGGCCCATATATAGTTTTTTGCAAACAAAAGTATGTTTTGCTTCTTTGAAAGTAACACCACACTCCAAAAACTTTGGAGTGAGAGAAATTTCTTCCATTTTGTTTGTGCTTCGCCCTGTTTTTGTTCCCAAAATCTGCAAGTCTTTTTTATATTTTTCATCATAAAAACTAACAGTGAAATATTTTTGTTTTTTCAAAAACTCAAGAGTGTATCTCTCTGGTCTAACATAAACTGTTATTGTGTTTTTAAACCACAAAACTCCAAAACTTCCCCATGAAATTGTCATTGAATTAAACTTTTTTTCATCTCCAGCGGTGAGAAGTGCCCACTCGTTGTTTAGTTTATCACATAAATTTTTTACTATCTCTTTCATAATAACCCCCATATAAAAATATTATCATAAATGATGATTTATCACAAATAAAAAAAGAGTTTTTAAAAAACTCTTTTTAATTATTTACTTTCTTTTGCGTAAACGCTAACAACTTTCTTGTCGTTCTTTGCTCTTTCGAACTTAACTTGTCCACTGATTAAAGCATAAAGTGTGTAGTCTTTTCCAAGTCCAACGTTGTTACCTGGGTGATATTTTGTTCCTTTTTGTCTAACCAAAATTTCTCCAGCGTTAACATAAGTCATATCACTTCTTTTAATACCTAAGCGCTTTGATATACTGTCACGACCGTTTTTAGAACTACCTTGTCCTTTCTTGTGGGCAAACAATTGAATGTTAATAAACATTTTGCACCTCCAATTCAATAAAATCACTATATTCTTCTCTTAAATCCTGAATTCCACAAAGCATTGTGCCCAAAATTATGTCGGCATCGTGCCTTGCTTGTTCAGTTAAATTTTCTGGAAGAATGATTGCAAAATATGCATTTTCATCATCTCTTTTAATTTCCGCGTTTATGGCTGCCACCATCAAAAGCCCAAGAGCAGCTGTTTGCACAATGCTTGAAATAGCACTGCAAACAATGTCTTCTCCCTGAACTCCATAGCCGGTGTGCCCATCACACTCAACTTTTGTGATGCTATTTTGCTTTTTCTTAATTTGTATTTTTGTCATAATTACTTACCAATTGAAATTATTTTAATTTTGGTATATGGTTGACGATGTCCTTGCGCTTTGTGGTGAGTGTTCTTCTTTTTGTATGTAAAAATGTTCAACTTTTCACCCTTTCCGTGTTCAACAACTTCGGCAACAACTTTTTGTCCGGCAACTTCTGGTGTTCCAATTTGAGCACTCTTGCCGTCACTTATCATAAGTGGAGCTAATTCAATTTTCTTTCCAACTTCAACTTCAAGTTTTTCAACTTCCAAAACATCGTTTTCTTGAACCTTGTATTGCTTTCCACCTGTCTCTATTATTGCGTACATTTTTTAACCTCCTCTATCCAATCTCGCTAAAGTTAGGCCTTTGCTTGTTTCATCAAATGTTTTGTGCCAGCTTTATGCGGATACAGTGCTGATTATAACATAAACAAAACCAAAAAGCAATAGAAATATTGAAACTTGAGTGCATATTTTGCCAATTTTGTCACAAAATAGCAAAAAAAGGAGATAGAAATGAACAAAAAAGAAAAGAAACCCGACACCGACTTGTTGCAAAGTGTTTTGCATAACAGCGAAATCAGCATCACCGCAATTAACTATATTTTGCCAGAAGTCAATAGCTTTGAACTGGAAAAAACAATCAGAAATCAAAAGAAAAACTTGGTTGAATTAACTGAAAAAACAAAAAAACTTGCTGAAGAATTTGAACTTGAAATCAAACCAAACAGCCCTTTCAAAAAGGGGAAAATGTGGTTATCAATCAAAACTTCATCATTTTTAAACGACGACACACAGCATCTTGCTGAACTCATGATTTTGGGATATTTTATGGGAATAATCAACATGATTAAAAGTTTGGCAGATGCAAAAAACGCAAGAGAAGAAATTGTTAAACTTGCTCGAGAACTCAAAAAGATTGAAGAAGATAGCGTTAATGAACTT
>JAEETG010000011.1 GCA_016290255.1 Clostridia bacterium | reverse complement strand
CCTTGATTATTGCAAAAGAAAATGGCATTTCGTCAATTGTGATCCCTGCTTTTGGTTGTGGAACTGGTGGGGTTAAATGCGAGAGTGGCGCCAAACTTATGAAAAAGGCTTATGATGATTTTTTGAAAGAATAAAAATCCACAAAAGCAGTGGATTCTAAGAAAAAAATCCACCAGAGCGGTGGATTTTTCTATTTGTATAAATGAATTATTGCGTGAAGTGTTGTTTTATCTTTTGACTTTATTGTTATATTATAATATTTTTCTTCTTCTGTGTATTGAAGGCAAACTTCGTCATGGCATTTTATGGCTTGTTTATACATAATTTCAAACTCATTGCATTCAAAACTGTTATAGACATCATCTGGAAGAGCAATGTAGGCAAGTTCAAGATATGAGACGTTGTTGACGTGGTGGTGAAAATCAATAAAATTCCTCTCAATTGTTATGTTTTTTTCGTAATCCACTTTTCCACATTCTTGGAGTTTTTGCGTCCAAGGGCTTTCAAAGTTTGTTTTTTCTTCTTGGCCATAGGCTTCAATAATTTCTGGGGCAACTCTTTCTATTTTTTGTGTTGTTTTGTTGATTCTAACCCAGTTGGATAGGGCGCAAAGCTGCAGATTTCCTTTTTCGTCTTTTGATTCAAACTCTCTTGATGCTGTCACGCCTTTTACGCTTCTGCTCCAAGTTGAGAGGTTATACCAACTTTCATATTCTGGTCTTTTCAAAACTTTCACCTTGTAAGATGTTAAAAACCAACCATAATTGGTGCTTTTCAAACTGTCATTTGCCTTTGTTGCATGCATGGTGACAATGTTTTGAAAGGCTTTTAAAAGTGCAACATTTGAAAGTTTGAAGTTTTTGTCTATGTCACTATATCCAACATAAAATTTTTCGCTAATCACGATTTTTCTCCCTTTAAACACATATCTTGCAGTTTAACATTGGTTGCAAAAAAAGTAAAGCAAAAATGTGAAAGCACATAAATTTTTGATGTCAAAACAGAAAAAATTGGTTTTTGGGGCGAAATTTTTTCTAAAATAGTGGTTTTTTTCAAGAAAAATGTCAATGTTGTTTTATTGATTTTTTTGAAGAATTTTGCGTGAAAATGTGCTTTTTTGTTTTGAAAAATATTTTTTTTATGTTATACTACGCAAAACAAATGGAGTTAAGTTCATGGGAAAGTATGTGATTGAAGATACTGTTTTTGACGTTTTGGAGGATAAAACAGTTTTAGATGAAAAGTATGATATTCAAGACAATGTTTTGATTTGTGAAAAAACAATGCAAGTGGTAACTCGCTCAAGCATCTATAGTTACCCAGACGGATTTAGTTTGTATTTAAAGTTTGATGACACAGGAAGGCAAAAACTGATTAACCTAACGCTTGCCATCTATAAGACGCAGGTTGAGAAGCAACTGCTTGAATTTCACGATTGGGTTGATGTGAAAATAAATAGGTATAACAACAATTTTTTGGTTATTGTAAATGACCCCCTAAATAACATTGGAAGTGTTTCATTTGTGACCGTCACAGATTCAGGCGACATACTGAAATCTGAGATAAACTACACAAGATTGGTCGATTTGAACGTGATTGATGGTCAAACAGTTTTGCTGAACAGTTATGAAGATACGGAAGATGGCTATAGAATGTGGCTTATTGGGGTTTATGCCCTAAATGGGATATGCAAAAAGGTTTTGCTTGATAAAAAAATTAAAAGTGATGAATTCTTCAAAACTCAAGTTGTTATCAACAAAAAAGGGATGCTTCTTGCTTGGGTTGACAAAGTTTTGCCTAATGGTGAAGAGAAGAAATACACAGATTATGATTTAAAGATTTTGTCGCCAAACATGCCGGCACCAGAGAGAAAGGTGTCTTGGAAAGAGAAAAGAAGGCTTGAGAAAGAGAAAAAAATCAAGGCAGAAAAGATGAGCAAAAAGCAAAAAGAAACAGTGGTGGAAGAACCACCTGACAAGTCAAAAGGAAAAAAGCCGGAAAGCAAAACCAAAAAAACTGCAACAAAAAAGCCGAAAGCTGAAGAAACATCGTAAGAAACGTCTTACAAAAAATAACAATAAATAACAAAAACACCCGAAATTTGCTTTACAAAGAATTTTATAAATGTTACACTTTGTGTGGACGAATAGTATGTTAAAGTAGGTTTTAATTTAGTTTAGGAGAGGATTAAATGAACTTAAATTTGTGTCTGGCGGATGTATTAAACAGTCCAGGAATATTGGTGGCAATTATTATTGCTGCAATAATTGTTATCGCTCTTGTTGTGCTGTTAATCATCAAAGCGCCAAAAATAAAAATTGCTATAAAAAATAAGCAAGAAGCAAAAAAACGAGCAAAAGAAGAGGCCGCTGAAAGAAGAGAAAAAGGTGCTGCTTTTGCTCAAAGCGTGTTTAACGACGCTGAAAAACAAGAAAATAAAAAAGATGATAAGTTGAGCAAGAAAGAAATCAATGACATCATTGATGTTTACCAACACAAACAACCAGAACAAGCTGCAGAAAAACCAGGTAAACAAAAGAAAGAAAAGGGCGGCAAGAAAAAAGAAGAGAAGAAAGAGGAAGAGCCAGATAGAACATCAAGCGTGTTGTCAGTTATTCACCACGAGTTTGAAACAACAGGCAAAAATCCGGTGAGCGAACAAAAGAAGGACGAGAATGAACCGGATAAGACGTCAAGTGTTTTGTCGGTTATCCACAATGATTTCGAAACTGGTCAAGGGTCCAATCAGCAAAAAGTTGAGAAGAAAATAGATGAGCCCGACAAAACCCAAGGCGTTTTGTCAGTTATGCACAATGACTTCGAAACTGGCCAAGGGGCTAAACAGCAAACACAAAACAATCAACAAAACAATGCTGAACAAAGCGGAAACGTTAATAACGTATTGTCTATCATTGGGGGAAAGAAAGAGTAGCCTAAAAATCAAGAAATAATACAAAGAACCTAAATAGATAACAAACATAAGTCCAAAAGAATAGAAAAAAGGAGCGATAGATTATGCCAATAGTTACAAACTTGGTTGAAAATTTGGTTCCAACCGCCAAAACCGGGTTTTTTGACACAGAAATAAACACAAAAGCATTAAAAGATTTTTGCTTTCTTGTATCTCAAAGTCAAATTGGATATAGCATGAACATAAAACATGTTAGATTGTTCAACGCAACAAACAGTTTTATTGCTGACTGCACGGTTATTGGTGCCACAAACAAAGAAAAGATTGTGCAAGTTCCAAAAGAAGTTCTTCATCGCGATGACGGCGCTTTTGTTGCTATTGTCCTTTATGATGAAGACAAATTAGAAGATGTTTTTTTATTTCCGGTTACGGATATAAAAAACAAACACGGCTTGTTTTCTTTATATAAAGATTTAAAGAAACAAGACTGTTATGGCATTAAAATCAAGAAGAAGAAAAAACTAACTGATTTTAAGTTTGGTATTGTGCTGCAAGAATACATCAAATAAAGCACGAAGAAATTGAAAGAAAATAAAGGAGTAAATAAAAATGAAAAAAGAAAAAGAAGAAAAGACAAGTTCCAAAATGCCAAATGGAATTGATGCTGTTGTCGGCATTGATGTTGCAAACTCAACAATCAAAGTTTGGTCAGAAAATGGCGAAAGCAGAAACTATAGAAACACCGTTAAAGAAGTTAACGATGCAGGACTTGTTTATTCATTTAAAACAGATTACCACATGTATGTTTTTGAAAATCAAGTATATGAAGTTGGTGACATTTCCGCAATGAGCCGTGGTGGACGTGGAAGTTCAAGATATGGTTCAAAGTCATTTAGAGTTGAGGCTCTAATCGGAATCACATCAATTTTGAAAGCTGGTCCAAGAAAAAGACTAAGAGTTGTAACAGGAGTTCCAAGCTTTTTGGCTAAGAATGCCCAAATTTTGGAAGATGTTAGAAACTCTTTGTTGGGTTCATATTCAATCAAATCAGTTTTCTGGGACAAAGTTGAAGACATCGAATTCGATGTTGTTGAAGTTTTGGTTGTGCCACAACCTTTGGGAACACTATATTCATATCTTTGCGATGACAATGGAAACATCGATATGAAGAAAGTTGAACAAAAAGCCTTAGTTATTGATATTGGTTGGGGAACAACTGATATTGCAATTTTGGAATCAGGAAGAGTTAGATCAACTTTTGGTTTTGAAACTGGAACATCAGACTATATTTCAGCAATTCAAGAAGAAGTTAACAACGAAATTCCTGAAGCAAACATTCAGGCAGTTAACCCACACGAACTTGACATAAAGCTTTTGGAAAGCCCAACAGTTGAAACACCTTTTGGAACATTTGACCTAACTCCATATGTTGAGAAAAACAAAGAAGATCAAGCATCCAAAATTGTTCACGAAGTTATGTCTTTGGGACTTGAATTCAACAAATTCTATAAGATTATCCTAACTGGCGGCGGTTCTCTTCTATATTCAAAATATTTGATTGAGAAATTCAACGACCCACGTGTTATCGTGCAAGATGGGCCAATTCTTGCAAACGTTAAGGGATTCTTCCTTATTGGTAAACAATAAAAGTGAGGTTTTAAATGAAAATTGATGAACTAGAAAAATACTTGGAAAAACTGCTCGAAACAGATTTTCAAGTTAGAGCGTCTCAAGAAAAAGTTATTATTCTAAACAACATGCTTGCGGCGTGTCGAAGCCTTCTTAGTTTGGAAAACATTTGCAATAGTGAAACTTTGAATGATGGGTATAAAGTTTTTATGACCAGCAATATGAATAATTTTTCTAGTTCTTTTGTGATGGCAGCGCTTCAAAGGCTTGCTGAACTCAATATTGCTGGAAATGGTGCGTCAAATTTTTCATACTCAAACATGAATTTATATCAAAGCACACCAATCACACCAATCACTCCGGTTGTGCCGGTTGCTCCAATGCCACAGCCACAATATGTTCCAATGCCACAGCAACCAATGAGCCCACCGCCTGTTTATCAGCAACCTGAGATGCCGCAAATGCCTCCACAACCTCAAAGTTTTGAGGCACCACCGCAACCTCCACAGCCAGCTCCTCAACCAGCTCCACAAGCCCCTGAGGCACCACAGCCAGCCGCTGCGGCTCCTCAACCAGCGCCTTCTGCGCCAGCTGAAGAAGAGGCAGGGGAGGAAAGCTCTTTGGATGAGAAATTCACCCCAGAATCAAGTTCCAGCAGTAAACCAAACATTTCTTTTGATGTTGGACTTCCTGGAATTGGTGGTGGAAAAAATGATGGTCCAACCGAGGGGCGAGACTACTTGCTTAGCTTGTTATCTAAAAAATAAAAACGATACTACTATATATAAAGAATTCTTGCGTAGCGATGCTTTAAAAAATTACCTATGAGGTGTTAAAACATGGAATTAAAAAAGAAAATACAAAAAATAATTTGGATGGGAGCATTATTTCTGTTAATGCTTGCCGTTTCCTTTTCATTTTTGTTATTTAAAAATAAGTCAAGCCAGGAGGATGCTGGTGAAATAAATAGTTTTAGTTCACAAGCAAACAGTTTAATGGCTGCTCCAACTGGTCATAATTTCACAACTCCAATTGGTGCCGATGATACCGGCATCACTTTTGGTTGTGAAGCAACAGTGAAAAATGCGGCGGTTCCAGCCACCAATTGGATTGATGACTTTTGGAACGTGGGCGAAGATAGGGCAATGAACAGAACAGAGCTTGCAGCTCTCACTGTCGCTGAAGGTAACTTCTATGCAAAAGAAAATGGAAGAGATGGACAGAGTGCCGAAACAGCATTCGTTATTTCAAATGCAAAAGAACTTGCATTTTTGGGTGCTGTATTTAGAACTCGTGGAAACTCTTCAACTCAATATGCAGATTTGCCACTAAACTCATATTTTGAGTTAGATAGTGACATTGATTTGTCTGGAAAAGCGTGGACACCACTTGTTGACTTTAGATACACTCAAGGAACAACAACCTATTTTAATGGTAATGGTCACACAATCAGTGGAGCTATTATTGATCAAAGTGGTTTAGACAGAAATGAGGATAACACCACAACATCAATCTTTGGTTGTTTCCCACAAGGAAAAATTTCAAACATAACAATAACAGATTCATGTGTTCGTGGAAACTTGAGAGCAGGCATTGTTGCAAGAAGTTACAGTGCAACAAACTTTGAAAACATTTTGATTCAAAACTCATATGCTTCCTCAAAGAAATATACCGTTGGTGTGTCTGATAATGCAGCCACAATTGTAAATTGTCGCATTGAGAACTGTGAAATAGAAACCGTTGGTTTTGGTGCACAAAGTTCACAAAGATCAGACTATTGCTATGCAATGGGAATTGGTCGCAGTAATGACATTTATTTAAAAGATACTTTGGCAAACACAGACATTGTTAAAAACTCAATCATTCACTATTCTGAAACTTGGAATAACTACGAACCAATGGACACTAACAGAAATGACTACATATATGTTTATGGTGTTGGACTTAACAGAAACAATAGCAGTGCAACGGTTGAAAAATTTAAGTTAACAAACAACAAAGTTTTTGCTGATGTTGATGTTTTGGATAGCAACGGAAATGTTGATGATAATCACTTTTTTACAGCTAGATTGGATTTAAATGTTTTTGGTGGATATTGTTATTCTTCTGGTGGACAAAATAATGTTCAAATAAAAGATATCACAATGACAAATTGCTATGTTAACGCTGATTTTTCTTATGCTCCAACAACCACAGCAAACAATAAAAACATGGCGTTCACAGTAAACGCTTATGTTGCCGGAATTGCAAGGCTTAGCAACACAAGAGCAGAGGTAACACACTACCAAAACTTATTGGTAAAAAATTGTAATGTAGAAGCAAATGTTAGCATGGACCCAAGTGTGGCTCCATCTGAACAAACACAAAGAACTTTCTATGGATATGCATATGTTCAAGGAGTGTTCTATTCAGACAGTGGTTTGCAAAAAGCAGAAAAATGTAACATCCAAGATAGTAAGGTTGTTGCACACACAAATTTTGTAAATGATGTGGCACAATCTGGTGCTTCATTTAGCTCAACAGTTGTTTTAAATGGTGTTGGTGGATCTTCCAGCATGGATTCAAGAACAGACTACATCAATTGTTCAAGTGAAAATTGTGAGTTTGATGCAAAAATCACAGAAAACTTCATGGATGAAGATGACTCAAGCAACACCATAAGAAACACTTTCTCAAACAACATTTACTTATCAGGAATTGGTCGTGGACTATTCTTGAAAGATGCATCT
>JAEETG010000105.1 GCA_016290255.1 Clostridia bacterium | reverse complement strand
TCCATTTTGCTTTCTCTTAGCAAATCATACACGCCTTCAGTGAATGAGTCATTAATTTTAAAGCCATAATAGGTGAGTATGGTTGGAATCATATAAGAAAAGAATGCGTCTGCGTTTTTGTCAACTGTCTCAATGCTTCCAAATTGATAATCGGCAAATCTTTCTTGTTGTCTTTCGATCAAAGCTTCAACTTGAGATGCATCTCTTTCATCCAAAGTCCCCTCGTTTAATCTTTTAACAAGGTCTTCAAGCACAATAATTCTACAACATGGTGAAACGGAGTGATTCATAGTTGCGTTAAATCTGTGTTCTCTATATATTTCTTCCTTCATGTTTTTATATTGATTGTCCCTGCTGGCTTTTTCTCTTGCAAGTTTAAGTTGATTATCTGTGTAGACAATGTCTTGCATAACCTCTAGTATGTGTGAATATGCTGATTGCTCTGTTGCTGGATTAATGATTGCTTTATTGAAAGCGTCTTGTCCTGATTTATAATTTTGTAGGACATTTTTTATTGGCGTCAAAAGAAAACTAACCAAGCCTTTTTGTTGTTGCGTTAGGTCGCGTCCAGCATCACCAGTTATTCCGTGTGAAAGATGCTTTTCAGAACTTCTGTTTGTCATTCTTTGTGGATTGAAAGTTTCTTCCAAATAATCTATTTTTATATCCATCTTGTTCCTCCTTTTTTATCTATTATTGTCACTCATTTGTTTGCTTAATGAGTACACTCTTCTAATTGCCTTGTTGGTTTGTTTTTTGGTTTTGTTTTCTCTCTCTTTTTCTTTTATCGCTTTGCCAATTTCCTCTGGCACCTTAAAGCCTATTCTTTTAGCAATCTTTTTTTGCTCTCTGTTGAGATCATTATAATTATCAACCATGCTTTGAACGGTTTCAGGAACATATGTTTCTTGAATAACAGAGTCTTGAATCTCTGGTTCCAATCCCTCAAAGATGTCTTTAACTTCTTTTGCTGTTTTTGCTTTTTCAAAAGGTTTGCTTTGGCCTTCACCTGTTTTTGTTCCATTAATTTGTTCATAGAAATAGTAAATATAGTCAGCCAAGTTTTTATAGTCATATTCTTTTGCACTTAAAAACTTTTCTTTTCCATATTTGATGAATTCTTGATTTTTTGTAAGTTCTTTGTTTGTTTCCATTTCTTTTACAAGTGCTTCAGTTACATATATTTTTATTCTTTCTCTTTTGTTTTTCTCTTTTTTCTCTTTTTCCCCCGCTCCTTTTCCGGTTTTAATGTTTATTTCTTCATCTGGGAAAATTATGTCAACGATAGGTCCATCTTTTTGCTTATTATTTCTAGCACTTTTTTTCTTTTCTTCTTCAATGATTGCTGTAACATCAACATCATATTCTTTTTTCATGAAGGCAACAAATCCTTCATCTGCTTCATTAACTCTATATCCATGAGCAATTGCCATCATAGGATACAAAACAGCTGTTCCAATTTTAACATCTGCTCTTGTTGACTGGGTTGAGTGGGGTGACATTTTTCTGTAGTCATATAGTTTGCCGTCAACTTTTCTTTTTTCTTCTTCTGTTGTTTCTTCATTGTTGATGATTCTTAATTGTTTTTCAAATTCAAGCATACTAAAAAATGCGGTTCCACGTTTTAGCGGACCTTTTGTGCTTGCACGTCTGCTTTGTGGATATTCCACAATAACTGCTTTGATATATTCGTCTTTTATGTCTTGAGCCTTTTTGTTTCCGTGCTCATCAATAACTTTTTGAACGTTTGTGCCTTCTCTCAAAAACAAATCAAGAGTTTCGTCATCTAAAGATGCAATCATCAAAGCAAAACCTGCAATATTCCTAAATGATTCGCGTCTGTTGTTTTCCGCATCTTCTTGTAAATGTTTTATTTGGTTTTCTTTTCCATTGTGTTTTAGGTTTGATAATGAAAGTTTTTGCATTTCATCATATGCTTCGTGTATTGTTGTGAATTTTGTTCTTAATGCCTTATCATTAACATTTGCAAAAAACACAACTTTATCTTTTTCTGTTTCACTGTGTTGTGGCATTTTTTTCTCCTCTTTATTTTTACCAATTTATTGCTGTTTTATTAGCTACTTATATTATAGCATAATATAGTAAAAAAGGCAATACCCAAAAACAAAAAAATCGCACTCTCAAAATGCGATTTTCTTCAATAAATTATAAAGAATAAACATACTGTTTAACGGTCACTGTCACCAAACGCTCAACATTGTTAATTCCTCTGTTTTCGCAGGCAACAATTTTGATTTGTGTGCCAACATTTAGTTTGTTTGTTAGTTTTGCTTCCGAAAAGATATCAACAAGGCCTTGAGCAGATGGAACAGTTTGAACAATTCCGTCATCAAATTGAATTGATTTTAGAAGGTCATATTGCATCAAACTGTTTTCTTTGTTTGTTCCATAGAACGAACTATTTTTTGGAACATCAGTAACCAGGGCATATGATGGGCTGTCGCCCCAAGTTGCAATTGTTAAATCAATGTTATATCTTCCAGGAACATAGCCATATCCAGTTTCTGCATCTTTGTTTTCCAAAAGGGCTTTAACAACGTCCATAACTTTGTAGATTGGCAAAACAAAGTTAACATTTTGTGCAACAGTGTTATCATAACCGCAACTAATCATTCCAACAAGAGTTCCGTTTGCATCAAACATTCCGCCTCCAGAAACTCCCTGATTCACGGCGCTGTCTGTTTGCAAAACGTCCATAACGCCATAGTCTGGAACATTAACTTGTCTTTCTTGTTGTTGGCTTAAACAGCCTTTCATAACAGAAAATCCATAAAGCCCCAAAGTGTTTCCAATGATGTAAACATCTTCACCAGCAAAAATTTGGTCGTTGTTTAAAATTGATTCACTAATTGTGTGATTTGTTCCACTAATTTTTAGCACAGCAACATCTGTCTTTGGGTCACCTCCAACAAAGGTTGCTTGAGTTTTTGTCCCGTTGTTAAAGGTGATTTCAATTCCATTTGTGTAGGCATCAGCAACAACATGGTGGCATGTCACGATATAGGAGTATTGTGTGTTGTCTGAACCAATAATTGTTCCGCTTCCCATGGATAGGCCATTTTTTGTTGTGGCATTGATGGAAACAGATGAGTTTAAACTGTTTTCAATTGTTGATTTTGTTGGAGCACCCGTTGGGATTTCGTTGTAATATTCAACTTGCTTCATTTCAACTTTGTGTTGTTCAACAACAATTGCTGTTTGATTGTTTGCAATATTTTTTGTGTAAAAATAAAAACAAGCTGAAAAACATGTTGTCATAAACATGCAAATAAACAATAAAAAAACAAGTTTTGTGCTATCTCTAAATCTTACCATTTTTTCCCTTCTTTTATGTAGATTGTAGCAAAAATAAAAAAATATGTCTATCAAAAATAAACACAAATATTTTTTTCTCACAAACAAATAATCATCAAAATTCCTACATGGTTTTATATGTGAAAAAACAAAAATTGGTGTGTGAGTGAACAAATTTTGGCAAAAATAACAGTTTTGTTTTGTGTTATCAAAAATATAAATTATCTTTAAATTCCCTGCCATTGTGCGGAAGAGGAGAAAAAGTGCTGAGAATATTATTGATTGCAACAAGCAATAAACTTATCAACAAAGTTAACAATTTTTGTGAAAAACACGGATTTATTATTGTAAAAAGATGCAGAAACATAAATGAAGCAAAAAAGTGTGTGAGTGTTTTGATGCCAGAATATGTTTTTGTTGAGTGCGGAGATGGAAAAGAGGAAAAATGCCTAAAAACTTTTTATGGCGTGAAAACTGTTTTGTTTAGTCAAAATTGTGAATATATAGAATCAAAAACACATATTGTTTTGCCTCAAAGTGGCTTTAATCAAAAACTTTTTGGTTTTCTTTCAAAACATAGTTTGATCGGTGTGGAGAGAAAAACGGGGAGGGTGGTTGACCTAAAAAAGAGCATTTCCACTTTTTGCCTTGAAATTGGAATTTTGCCACATTTGTCGGGATATAAATATGTTATTTACGCCATTATTGTCACCATTTTGAACGTTGAGAACGCAAAATACCTGACAAAACAGGTTTATCCCAAAGTGGCTCAAAAGTTTGGAGTTAGCGAAAGTGTTGTTGAACGAACAATTCGTCACGCACTTATTGTTGCGGGAAAAACAGGCAAACTTGCAAAAATAAATGACCTCATTGAAGCAGATGTTTTTTCGCCAACCGAAAGAATTTCAAATGGTCAATTCATTTCACTTGTTGCAGACAGGTTTTTGTTTAAACTCAAAATCGCGAACGGTGAGATGGGGCTCTAAAAAAACAAAAAAGTGGTCCATAAACCACTTTTGTTATTGGTGGCGGGGGCTGGATTCGAACCAGCGTCCTTCAAGTGAGGAAAGGGGGTGCTTGCACATCCGAGCCGAACGCCTAAGCCTTAGCTGGGTTCCGCTTTTAAAAGCGAACACGCAACTGCGTGTAAATCCAGCTTGTTTTGAAATCTGTTTTCTGAAAAACAAAAAAGTGGCCTATAAACCACTTCTGTTATTGGTAGCGGGGGCTGGATTCGAACCAGCGACCTTTGGGTTATGAGCCCAACGAGCTACCGAGCTGCTCTACCCCGCGATGTAGTGTTATTCTAACACATATTTTATTATATGTCAACAAAAAACCAAAAATAACCAAAAAATATTTTTTTCTTGAAAACGCCAAAAAATGGCAATTTGGGCAATTTTTCAAAAAATGTAAAATAGGCGTTTATATATAAATATATAAAAATAAAAAAATTTTAAAAAAACTCTTGACACTAATCTTTATGTATGTTATACTACCATAACTATTATTCTCAATTTGATTTTAACTAATTGGTGGGGTTGATTTGGTAGAATTGTTAAGAGTGAACAAATTTAATAGCAAATAGGCGAACAAAAAGGTGTGCAAAAGCTCATTTTTGCACGCTTTTTTGCGTTTTATTTGCTTAACCGCATTTTTTGAGAAAATAAGTTTTAAGGGAGAATTTTCAAATGGCAGAAAAAACTTTGAATTGTAAAAAGATTAAATGTGGAAAAGTGGAGCGTTTAAGTTTTGCAAGGATTGAAGAAAAGGTTGAAGTTCCTTATCTTATTGCGGTGCAAAAAGAAACTTACAAAGAATTTTTGGAAAAGGGAATTGGAGAAATCATCTCTGAGTTTTCACCTATTGAAGACTTCAGCGGAAAGGTTGAACTTCAATTTTTGGACTACTACATTGACTATAATGCAGTAAAATATCCTATTGCAGAGTATAGACGCAGGGGCCTTAGTTACATGGCTCCAATCAGAGTTCATGCTCGTCTTGTTAACAAAGAAACGGGAGAGGTTAAGGACTCACAAGATGTTCTTTTGGGTGATGTCCCACTCATGACACCAGAAGGAACATTTTTAATCAGCGGAGTAGATCGTGTTATTGTTAGCCAGATTGTTAGATCACCAAGTGCTTACTATGAAGCAATAGATGACAAAAACACTGGTAAAACAACTTACAAAAACACTTTGATTCCAACAAGAGGAACATGGCTTGAGTTCGAACAAACTCAACTAGACACCTTGCGCGTTATCATCGACAGAAGCGTTAAAGTTTCAATTGGTGTTTTGTTGAAGGGCTTTGGCCTTGGAACAGAAAAGGAAATTGCAAAACTTTTTGGCAATAACCCATACATTGTGGACACTTTGGATAAAGAAATCCAAAAAACAGAGGAAGAAGCACTCATTGAACTTTCCAAAAAGCTTCGTCCAAGCGAACTTCCAAGTGCTGAAGTTATCAGAAACTACATAAACAACTTGTTCTTCACAAGAATTCGTTATGATTTAGGAAAAGTTGGAAGATATAAGTTTGACAAAAAACTTTCATTTGACACTCGTTTGGTTGGCTTAATTTTGGCAGAAGATGTTCAAATTTCAGGCAAGAAAGTTATTGAAAAGAACACAAAACTCACAGAAGAAATGGCAAAAGAAATTCAAAATGCCGGAATCAACGAAGTTTGGGTTTTGCTTCCAAATGGAAAGAAACACCACATGAGAGGTAACAACCGTGTTGACCTTGAAGCAGTTTTGAGCTGCAACGCAAGAGAACTTGGAATAACAGAAAAAGTTCATTATCCACTTTTGCAAGAACTTTTGAAAGGAAAGAAAACAAAAGAAGCAAAACTTCAAATAGTTAAGGATAACGCACTAGAACTTATGTCAAGGCACCTAACAATGGATGACATTTTGGCATCAATCAGCTATCTTCTTGACTTGATGGTTGGAATTGGTTCACTCGATGTTGTTGACCACTTGGCAAACCGTCGTATTAGCCCTGTTGGGGAACTTGTTTCAATTGCAATGAACCAAGGAATGTCTAGGCTTGCAACTCTTGCAAG
>JAEETG010000104.1 GCA_016290255.1 Clostridia bacterium | reverse complement strand
GTTTCAGTTTTAACTAACTTAGTTTCAGTTTCATTTAACTTAGTTTTAGTTTGTTCCAACTCTTGTTCTAACTCTTGTTTTTCTCTTTTTGTTTTTCCTATTCTATTTTTAATATTTTCAAATATTTCTTGTAACATATAACCTCTTTTATATAATATAATTTTTTAATAATATTTAATCTTTATCTTTTAATCAAATAATTCAAGTTTCAATTTCTTTTAATCAAAAGATTGCTTTTTGTTATCGTTTTAGTTCTTTATCATTTTCTAAAGCTTTTGTTGCTTTTTCAACATGGTTTTTTAATATAGCCCTATTATACTCACGAGACCTAACATAATCTTCCTTATCATAAACATCAACACAATCTTCTAATTTTTTAGAATAATATTTTACACTATCACATCTTTCTGAAATAATATCTAACCATTCATTCCATCCTTTAAGGCTTTTCTTTTTTCTTTCAATTTCTTTTCTATAATCCCATACTTTATCATCAAATTTATTATATTTTTTATAAAAAACAGCATCTAAAGCTACAGGAACAAAAGCAATTGCCATCAATCCAGCAAAAATCTCAGCACCAAATTTAAGAGCTTCTGTTGTTGCAATTTGACTATTGTTTATTAAAAATTCTCTAAGACCAGTTGATGCAAACAAAGCATTGGATAAACTGTCGTCACCTGTTAAATATCCACTAATAAAATTAATATCTGTTGATCCAATCTTTTCCTGAGCTTCTTGCAATGCTTCTTTGTTATTTAATAAATATGATTTTATTTCATCAAACCCTCTGTGGTTTCCACCATGTTTTGCGAGGCTAGACCCATATTTAAAAACAGCCCCAAACACAGTCACAACACCTGATATAAATGTATACAATCCAGCTCCAATTGAGTCACTTGCAAAAACGGAAATTGGCCATCTCTCTGATATACAGCACCAACGATTCCATTTATCTCTTCGTTTAGACACTTTGTTCAATTCTTTTTTATCTTTTTCAATTTGTTCTTCATTTTCCTGAATACGCTTTCTTAATTGATTTAAAACATCATCTGCCTCTTTTAGCAATGTTTCATCATCGCACGGGACAGGCTCCCCGTCATTTGTGTTAATCATTTTTTATTTCTCCTATAAATTATACATATATTTGTAACCAAATAAAAAAGACTTTGACAGCACTCACAAAATTTGTTGGCTCACAAACTCTGTTTATGCATCAAAGTCTCAAAATTTAAAGCAAATCCGAAGGCTTTATTCCTTGGTTATGACGATATTTGCCACGCTAAAAAATTAGCGTCTTTTACTCCCCTTGATGGGCTCTTATCTAATTACATGGTCATTTTATCATAAACAAATAATTCCGTCAATATACCATTTTTTTCATTTTTTTGCCACATCTTGGCTTATTGACGCCAAAAAATGCCACAAAAAATATTTGAAAAGTTTGTGCAAATTGCACAAAAAATATGGGTAAGCAAAAATAAAAGCATAACAAAATTATGCTATGCTCTTTTAATTAAAACTATCTTCTTCCATTAAAGGAATAATGTTGATTGCGGGTTCTTCATATGGGTGAACTTCCCTAATTTTTTGAACAACTTTTTTCACCTCTTCAACATTGCATCTAAATTCAAGTTGCTCTTCTTCGACAAATTCAAGTTCGTTGTTTTCACCAATAAATGGTTTTGCACTCAAACTTGGCTTAAATGTTCCAATAACTTTTGAAGCAAGTGAACAATTTGTGTATTCCCCAATAATTCCAGCACCTATGCCCCATATTGCATTTCTCACAATATCAACATGAGAAAATGGAACAGTGACTGTTATTTGAACTTTTTTTATATCAACTATCATGCTATCATATTTAGTCCTTTTTCAAATATTTTTTTAAGTATTTTCCTGTGAAACTCTTTTGAACAGTGGCAACTTCTTCAGGCTTCCCTTGTGCGATAACTGTTCCGCCCCCAGTTCCACCCTCTGGGCCAAGGTCAATAATATAGTCGGCTGACTTTATGACATCTAGGTTGTGTTCAATCACAACAACAGTGTTCCCTTGGTCAACCAAACCATTTAGAACACCCAAAAGTTTTTTAACATCATATGAACTAAGCCCTGTTGTTGGCTCGTCCAAAATGTATAGGGTTTTTCCAGTGCTTCGTTTAGAAAGTTCTGTTGCAAGTTTAACTCTTTGTGCCTCTCCTCCGCTAAGTTCTGTTGCAGACTGGCCAAGTTTAATGTAGCCAAGCCCAACATCTTTTATGGACTTTAGTTTGTTGTTAATTGATGGAATGTTTTTAAAGAACTCAACACCCTCATCAACGGTCATATCCAAAACATCAGCAATGGATTTGCCTTTATATTTCACTTCCAAAGTTTCTCTGTTATATCTTTTACCCTTGCAAACCTCACAAGGAACAGTTATGTCTGGAAGAAAATACATTTGTATTTCTTTCACTCCAGCACCGTCACAAGCATCACATCTTCCACCTTTTAGGTTAAAACTAAATCGGCTTGATGTGTAGCCCCTAACTTTTGCGTCTTGAGTGGCAGCAAAAAGTTCTCTAATCATTGTGAACAGCCCTGTGTAGGTTGCTGGGTTACTCCTTGGAGTTTTCCCAATTGGAGATTGGTCGATGTCTATCACTTTGTCAAACACTTCCAAGTTGTTAATCTTTTCAACTTTTCCAACCTGAAGTTTTGATTTATTCAAAAGGTTTGAAGAATATGGATATAATATTCTGTTAACAAGGCTTGATTTTCCACTTCCAGAAACTCCAGTAACCGCCGTGAACACCCCTGTTGGCAATTTTATGTTTATGCCTTTTAGATTATTCTCTTTTGCACCAATAATTTCAATATAATCTTTTGGCTCTCTTCTCTTTTCTGGAACAGCAATTGTTTCTTTTCCGCTCAAAAATTTTCCAGTGACTGACCTTTCACATTTCATAATATCTTGCGGAGTTCCAGTTGCCACAATTTCTCCACCGTGAATTCCTGCATATGGGCCAACGTCAACAATAAAGTCTGCTGATCTTATTGTGTCTTCATCGTGTTCAACAACAATAACGCTGTTTCCCAAATCTCTTAAGTTCAAAAGAGTTTTTAGGAGCATGTCATTATCTCTTTGGTGAAGACCAATTGATGGCTCGTCCAAAATGTACAAAACACCAACAAGCCCACTTCCAATTTGGGTAGCAAGCCTAATTCTTTGTGCCTCTCCACCGCTTAGAGTTTCGGCAGAACGAGAAAGAGTTAGATAGTTTAATCCAACATTTTTCAAAAATGAAAGTCTATTGTTTATTTCTTTCAAAATTGGCTCAGCAATCATTGCTTTTGTTTTGCTTAATTTTAGGTTTTCAAAATATTCAATTAGTTTATCAATAGAATAGTTTGTTATCTCAATTATGTTCTTTCCGTCAATTTTAACAGACAATGCCTTGTTATTTAGGCGCCTACCCCCACATTCTGTGCACAAATCCTCTCTAACAAGTTTTCCAATATCTTTCTTTATTGTTTCGCTTTCGCTCTCCATATATCTTCTTTGAAGGTTGTTGATAACCCCTTCAAACTTCATCACAAACTTATTTCCCCTAAAAGAAATAACCTCATATTTTTCATCACCAGTTCCATATAACAAAACTTCTTGATGTGCTTTTGGAAGTTTGTTGAATGGGCAGTGAATATCAATGCCATTTTTGTTGCAAACAGCCTCCAAAAACTTATAGGTGAAACTATATTCATCTCCACGCCAACCACTCACAGATAACACTCCATCTGCAACCGACAAGGTTGGGTCTGGAATTGCAAGGCTGGAATCAATTTCTTCGGTATAACCAATTCCCAAACACTTTGGGCACGCACCAAATGGCGAGTTGAAAGAAAACAATCTTGGAGTGATTTCTTCCAAAACATAACCACAATCTGGGCAAGCATAGTTTGTTGAAAACATTTCTTCATTTTCGTCTGTTTTCACAACAACAAGCCCGTTTGCTAGTTTCAGCGCTGCCTCCAAACTTTCGGTTAGTCTAGACAAAATGTCTGCTTGAACAATAAGGCGGTCCACAATAACAGAAATTGTGTGTTTATATGTTTTTCCCAAAACAATGTCTTCATCTAGTGTTCTTTGGTCACCGTCAACAATAACTCTTGAAAAACCATCTTTTTTGAGTGTTTCAAAAAGTTTTGCCCAAGTCCCTTTTTCCCCACGAACAACGGGAGCCAAAATTTGAATTTTTGAGTTTTCTGGATAACTCATAACTTTTTGAACAATTAAGTCTATTGGTTGCTTTTCAATTGGCTTTTTGCAGTTTGGACAATAAGGCGTTCCAATTCTTGCATACAAAAGCCTTAAGTAGTCATAAATTTCCGTCACAGTTCCAACTGTTGACCTTGGGTTGTGGTTTGTTGTTTTTTGGTCAATACAAATTGCTGGAGAAAGCCCGTCAACGCTTTCAACATTTGGCTTTTGGGTTTGACCCAAAAACATTCTGGCGTAGCTGGACAAACTTTCAACATATCTTCTTTGCCCTTCAGCGAAAATTGTTCCAAAAGCAAGTGAAGATTTCCCGCTCCCAGAAACACCAGTGAAAACAACAAACTTATTTCTAGGGATTGTGACAGAAATATCTTTCAGGTTGTTTTCCTTTGCTCCTTTTATTACTATGTTATTTTCCATTTTTTGCTCCTTTTTGCATTCTTTTTCTGAGTTCTTGTATTTTATCGCGTAAATCAATTGCACGCTCAAAATCAAGGTTTTTTGAGGCTATTTTCATAAGTGATGTGAGTTTTTCGATTTCTTGTGGAATATCAATGTCATCAACTGTTTCAGTGACAACTTTTTTGCTGATTTCCAAGCTGTTTTTAATCTCTTTTTTGATTGTTGTTGGCGTGATGCCGTGTTCTTTGTTGAACCTCATCTGCTCTTTTCTTCTCTTTTCGGTTATGTCGATTGCTCTTTGCATTGACTTTGTTATTGTGTTTGCAAACATAATAACACGCCCGTCTTTGTTTCTTGCCGCTCTTCCAATTGTTTGAATAAGTGAGCCTTCTGAACGAAGAAAGCCTTCTTTGTCGGCATCTAGTATGCAAACAAGTTCAACTTCTGGCATATCAAGCCCCTCACGCAAAAGGTTGATTCCAACCAAAACATCAAAATCTCCTTGCCTTAACCCATTTATGATGTCTATTCTCTCCAATGTGTCGATGTCGGAGTGCATATATTTTGCTTTAATTCCGTTTTCAAGCAAATAGTTTGTGAGGCTTTCTGCCATCTTTTTTGTTAAGGTTGTCACCAAAACTCTTGCATTGTGCTCTATCACAAGTTTTGCTTCCTTAATTAAACTTTCAACTTGCCCATCAACCTTTTTGATTTCAATCTTAGGGTCCAAAAGTCCTGTTGGCCTGTTAATTTGTTCAACAACCTTTTTGGCTTTGTCTAACTCATAGGCTGCTGGTGTTGCGGAAATATAAACTGTTTGACCTATTTTTTTGTTGAACTCATCAAACTTTAGTGGGCGATTATCAAAAGCTGCTGGAAGCCTAAAGCCATAATCAACCAAACTTGTTTTTCTGGCTTTATCCCCATTATACATTGCTCTAATCTGCGGAATTGTTATGTGGCTCTCATCAATAAGTGTTAAAAAGCCATCTGGGAAGTAGTCAATCAAAGTGTATGGCGGTTCTCCCTCTTTTCTTCCGTCAAAATAACGGCTGTAGTTTTCAACTCCGCTGCAGTAACCAATTTCTCGCATCATTTCAATATCATAAGAAACTCTTTGACCAATTCTTTCTCCCTCAAGTTGCTTTTTTTCATCTTCAAAAAACTTAACTCTTTCAAGTCTATCTTGTTCAATTTGGTCCAAAACGCCTTGCATTTTGTCTTGCGACACAGC
>JAEETG010000103.1 GCA_016290255.1 Clostridia bacterium | reverse complement strand
TGTAGTTATAACTACATGATAAGATAATTTTTTACAAAAAGTCAAGCAAAATGAATAAATTGTAGTTTTAAATACATATTATTGAGTAGAAAAAGTGTTATTATTTTGGAAAAAGGGGGTTAAAAGAATGAATGTGTGCGAAGCAGTTGCAAAAAGAATTAACAATCTTCTAAAAGAAAAACATATGAAATTATATGGATTAGAAAAAAATTCCACCATAGCTCACGGCACGATGATGAGAATTGTGCACGGAAAAAACAAGAATATAACCCTTAAGATTGTTATGCAGATTGCAGCAGGCTTCCAAATGACCCTACTAGAATTTTTAAATGATGAAATATTTGTTAATAATGACATTGAGATATATTAAAAAGAACTCTGTTTTCAGAGTTCTTTTTTTGCATTTATATCACACATTTTGAGGTTCGGCTATACTGTCTTCTGGCTTTTTTATTTCATCATTTTTTTGATTTGGGGCTTTTTTTGCCATAATATATTCAATTAATTTGCAAAAACTTACAACAACCGCACTCAAAATCATGTAAGCCGAGAGCATTATGATTGTGAACAGTGGCCTTAGGTTCGCTGCAGCCATAACTTCTGCCAAACTTGAAAACAATGGCACTCCAGAGCCCTCATAGATTTGCATATAGTCTGCCCCATAAGCATAGTTTGCTGGGCTTGCAATAACGGACAAAATAACCATTGGAATCCAAGATATAACAATATCTTTCCATTTCAAAACTTTTGTTCTTGTTGTTAAAATCAAAACACCAACCACAAACATCAAATAGTGGAAAATGAGTGAATACCAAGCACCAAAAGTCCAGAATGGATACCAATTAAGGCCATTGCATTGAACAACTCCAATTGCCCCACTGAGCATGCTGATTGTTGCCAAAAATGAAAGGCTCACTTCTCTTGCTTTTCCTTTGCTCCACGCAGCAATCAAAAGCGTGTAGATGAAAAGTGAGCAGGTGTATAATGGCAATATTCCGCCATAGTTAAATCCTCTTCCTGTTGTTATGTCGAAATAACTTTCCCATGTTATTTTGGTGATTTCCAAAACCAAAACACATATCGAAAGAACTTTTAAAAATGTGTTAAACTTTTTATGATTAACATTTCTTAAAAATATTCCCAGCAAAACAACGGAAATATAAGCAAGAATTATATATATTATGTGCTCAACACCAAAAAGATCGGAATCAAAACCTGTTATAAACCCTTTATAGTCAAAAAAATGATATAAAAGTTGCATATTCTCCTCCAAAACTTAATTTAGTTTTGTTTTTTCTTTTTTTCAGTTTTAAATTTCTTTAGTTCCAAAAAGGTTTGCCACAAGTTTTCATTAAACTTATATTTTGCTTTGATTGCTTTGTCAAATGGAACAAACTTGATTTCATCTTTGATGAGCGAAACAACATTTCCAAAGTTTTTGTTTAACACACAATCCATGGCTCCAACCCCCATTCTTATTGCCAAAAGTTTGTCTTGAACTGTTGGAGTTCCTCCACGTTGAACATAACCAACAACAATTGCTTTGCACTCTTTTTGATATGTTTCTTCAATCTTTTTTGCCAAGTCGTTGATGTCTAGTTGAAATTCAGATAAAACCACTGTTGGCGAATCATTTCCTGCGTTTAGTTGCTTGCCAACCTCACGAATTATTTTTTCAACACTTTGTTTCTTTTCTGGAATCATGATGATGTCGGCTTCTGAGCAAAGGCCAGCATGCATTGCAATTTCTCCACAAAAACGCCCCATTGTTTCCGCAATCAAAACTCTTCCGTTTGTTTTCATTGTTTGCTCTATGTTGTCGATTGCATTAACAGCGTTGTTAACTGCTGTGTCGAACCCAATTGACTTACTGGTGCAAAAAACATCATTGTCGATTGTACATGGAATGACAACCACATTCAAACCAAGAGCGTTTAAGTCATTTGCCGCTCTAATTGAGCCATCTCCACCAAGAACAATTAAAGCATCAAGTTTGTATTTTTTGTAAACAGAAAGGGCCTTGTTCATCTCTTTCTTTTGCTTGAAAGGCTCATATCTTCCAGACAAAATGAAACTTCCACCAATGCCGAAATATAAATCGGCATCTTTTGATGTGACAATTTTGCAATTATCTTCTGCAAGACCTTTGTAGCCCCCAATGAAAGCCATAACCTCATAGTTATAACGCTCTGCCATGTTGATGATTGTTTTTAGGCAAGCATTCATTCCTTGTGAATCGCCACCACTTGTTAAAATTCCTATTTTTTTCATATAATATACTCCTTTACAATAGTTGTATTGATTTTTCATCCAAAAGCCCTAAAAGTTCATTGATGAGAGCATCACTGCCATCAACCCTTTCTGGGAACAACCTTGCCTCCCCTGTTGATGCGCACCTAACTTTAACTGGAATTTTTCCGTCATAACGTTTAAGAACTTGTTGAACTTTTTTGAGTAATTCCAGATTTTGCAAATCAAATTTCAAGAATAGTTTTTTGTTTACCGTTTCAAACTTTGGGTTTTCAATGATTGCATTCCACTCTTCAATGTCTTCTAGTATTATGCTTGGCTTATCGTTTTCACGAATGCTTATTCTGCCTTTTAGGTTCACAATGTTGTTTTCAATAAACTTATCTTTATGTTGTTCATATGCATTTGCAAATGCCATAACTTCAAACGGTCCAAACAAATCTTCGATTGTGATTATTGCCATATCCTTGTTGCTTTTTGTTGTTAGTTTCTTCACATTTGTTATGATTCCACCAGCGGTGATGCTTTGGCCATCTTTCACATTTTCATAGAAAATTTCTTCAATTTCACCTGATTCATTTCTAATTTCTTCACCAATGAGCATTGAACTGTTAAAAGTGAAACTCTCAAGTTGTTCACGGAAAGGCTCAAGTGGGTGACCACTGATATAAACCCCCAAAACATCTTTTTCTAGTTTTAGTTTTTGACTATTGTGATATTCAGGAATGTTTGGATATTCAACCTTGTTTATGTTGTTATCTTTTTGTATCATTGAATCAAAAAGTGTTAACTGCCCATCTGCCTGATTCTTTCTGTCTGCTGAAACCATGTCAACAATGGATTCATAAACGCTGTGAAGTTGTGACCTTGTGGCCCCAAAGCAGTCAAATGCCCCACCCCAAATCATTGACTCCAAAAATCTTTTGTTGTGTGCCTGACTGCCCATACGGTATAAGAAGTTCGTAAGGTCTGTAAATGGTCCATTCTTCTCTCTTTCTTTCACAATTTCTTCAACTAAAGCCACTCCAACGTTTTTCATTCCACCAAGACCAAATCTTAGGTTATCTCCCTCAACAGAAAAGAAAGCTTCACTCTTGTTGATGTCTGGTTGCAAAACTTTTATGTTATGTTGCCTTGCATATTCAACATAGCGTTTAACTTCATCGATTTTGGTGATTCTGTTGTTGATGATTGCAGCATAAAATTCTTTTATGTAATATCTTTTCAAAAAGGCTGTGTGATATGTGACATGAGCGTATGCAACGGCGTGAGCTTTGTTAAACGCATATGAACCAAACTTTTCCATTTGCCCCCAAAGGTGTTCTGCATCTTCTTTCTTCATCCCACGCTTAAGGGCTCCTTCAATGCTCTTTTTGCCTTCTGGGTCCACCCAACCATTTAAGAACTTTTCTTTTTCTGCTGGAAGTTTGTCGTGGAGTTTCTTACCCATAATTTTTCGAACACCATCTGCCTGACCCATTGTGTAGCCAGCGATAACCTGACACATCTGCATAACCTGCTCTTGGTATACCATAACACCGTAGGTAACTCCCAAAACTTGTTTCATTCTCTCATCTGGATAATGAATTTTGTCTGGGTCTTTTCTGTTTTTTATGTAAGTTGGAATTTCATCCATAGGACCTGGCCTGTACATGGCCAAGATAACAGTTAATTCTTCTAGGTTGGTTGGCTTCATTTCTTTTGCAACGCCTGAAATCCCTTGACTTTCAAGTTGGAACACTCCATCATTGTCACCTGATCCAATAAGTTTGAAAACTTCAGGATCATCATAAGGCATTGAATAAAGGTCCAAATCCACGCCATAATTCTTTTTAATCATACGACAAGCTAAATCTATATCAGTTAATGTAATAAGCCCTAAAAAGTCCATTTTTAAAAGCCCTAAGTGCTCACTTTCGTTTTTGTCGTATTGCGTTGTCACCATATCTCCATTTTTTGCCATTGGAACATGGTCGGAAATTGGGTCACAACAAATGATAACACCAGCCGCGTGAATTGATGTGTTTCTTGGCATTCCCTCAAGTTTTATTGCAACATCAATAATCTTTTGCGTCAAAAGGTCACTTTTATACATTTCGTTGAGTTCTTTAACAACATATGATTTATCATCATTTTCATCAAGCCCAACTCCAAACAATTTTTTTATTGCTGGTGCTTTTGGCATTTTTGGAAGTGGTGGGAAAAGTTTTGTTATTTTGTTAACTTCAGAAAAAGGCATTTTCAAAACTCTTGCAACGTCTTTGATTGCAGCTTTTGCAGCCATTGTTCCAAATGTTATAATCTGTGAAACGTTTGGTTCTCCGTATTTTTCCACAACATAATCAATAACTTCACCCCTTCGCTGAGGACAAAAATCTATATCAAAGTCTGGAGGGCTAACTCTTTCTGGGTTCAAAAATCTTTCAAACCACAAATCATATCTTAATGGATCAACAAGAGTGATGCCAATTGCATAGGCAATAATGCTGGCAGCTCCACTACCACGCCCTGGTCCAACAGGAACCCCTGTTCTTCTTGCGTAGTTAATGAAATCCCAAACAACCAAATAATAATCAATGAATCCACTTTTCACAAGTGTTGCCATTTCATATTCCATACGGTCTAAAACTTGTGGGGTTAGTTCTTTATATTTTTTCTTTAATCCTTCCAAAGTTATTTTCCTCAAATATTCTTCATTAGTCATTCCATCAGGTGCTGTGAATTTTGGATACCAATAACTTTTAAAGTCAAAATCAAAGTTGCACTTTTCAGCAATTTCCAAAGTGTTGTCGATTGCTTCTTGGTGAGAGGCAAAAACCGCACGCATTTCCTCTTCTGTTTTGAGATAAAATTCATCACATTGCATTCTCATTCTGTCAGGATCATCAATTGTTTTTTGCATGGCAACACACATCATAATGTCTTGCAATTCTGCGTCTTCTTTGTTTATGTAGTGAACGTCATTTGTTGCAACAACTTTCACTCCAATTTTTTCTGCTAGTTCATATTGAAGTGGCAAAATTTGTTTTTGTTCCACAAGACCGTGATCCATAACTTCAATATAAAAGTCTCCTGGCTCAAACATATTTTTAAGCCTTAAAGCCATTTTTTCGGCTTCTTCCTTAAATCCTTTTAAAAGAAGTTGCTGAACGTCACCACGGAGGCAACCGCTCAAACAAATAAGTCCACCAGAATATTTTTCCAAAAGATCATAATCTATTCTTGGTTTATAATAAAATCCATCAAGCCAAGCAATTGAGTTTAATTTACACAAATTTTTGTAGCCTTGCTCGTTTTTGGCAATTATTGTTATGTGAGCATAATCAAATTTTCCAGTTTTGTCTTTGTGATTGTTTGAAACATAAAATTCTGTTCCAATCAATGGTTTTATGTCGTTTTTCTTGCACGCTTCATAGAACTTGACTGTTCCATACATATTTCCATGGTCGGTTATGGCACAAGCAGGAGCATTCCTTTCTTTCAAAACTTTCACAAGTTTTTCAATTCTTGCTGCCCCGTCTAATAGACTATATTGAGTGTGTAAGTGCAAATGAACAAAGTTACTCATCTATTTTCTCCTCTTGCTTTTCTTGTTGTTGTTTAAGTTTATCTGCAATCTTTAGTATTTTTCTAAGCCTATGATTAACTCCGCTTTTGGTGAGTGGCTCTGTCATAAGTTTAGACAAGTTTTCATAGTTTTCTTCAGGGTTAGCAAGCCTTAACAAACATAGCTCATACAAGGTTGCAGGAAGTGTTTCAAGCCCAACTGTGTCGCGAATATATTCTATTGCTTCAATTTGTTTTAGTGATGCTTCAACCATTTTTTCAATGTTTGAGTTCATGCAGTTAAGTTGACGATTTAGATTGTTTCTAACCTCGCGAACAGCAAACTCATTTTGAAGAGTTAAAACTGCATTATTTGCCCCAACCAGAGCCAAAACATCACTAACAAGTTCTGCCTCTTTTATGTAGGTTACAAAAACCTTTTTCCTTTGCATAACCTTTGCGTGAATTTGATATTCAGACAAAATATGCGCAAAATCTCCAGCCATTGTCATTGATGAGAACACAAATTCAAGATGATAACCACCTGTGTGTTTTTTTAGGTCATTCATGTCTTTTATCACAATGTTTGCACTCGCACAACCCAAAAACACACCTCTAACAAAACTTCTCATGCAACACTCTTTTTCAACAGCACCTCTAGCAATCCCAGTGAAAAACTCTCCATTTTCCCTTTGAACAAAACAGTCAACCAACAATTTTTGAGTGTAGTCTGCGTCAAAAGTTATGTGATATCTAATTGCATTATTGGACCTTTCTTCTTTCACAAGGCCCAACCCATCAAAATCACTATATAGCATTTTTGTTAAAGACAAAACTCTGTTATATAAATCCGCTATTTCGGTGACAAGTTCAATGGAATATTTGCCATTTTCAAGGCTCAAACCACCACACGTGCGGAAAAGAGCAGAAAGTTCTGCTCTAGCACAACACACTTCTTGTGGTAAATCTGATTTAACAACTTCATTTTTTGCGTCAGATGAAAATGACATTTCTTTTCTCCTTATCCCATGTTCACAATTCGCTCTTTTGGAATGTTATGCGTTTCCAAAAACTTCCAAACTCTTATTGGATTTCCAACATGCTCTTTTCTGTGAGCATCACTGCTTATCACAACGTTTGCCCCAGCATCCAACATGATTTGAATTTCTTTGTCAGTAAAGT
>JAEETG010000102.1 GCA_016290255.1 Clostridia bacterium | reverse complement strand
GTTGAGGTGTTGTCAACAAGCAAACCATTTTTTGCAACAATTTTCCCTTCCATAATTTGTTCTAATGTTTTTTCGTCAACCTCTAAAAAGGGCTTCGTTTCATCAAAGGGACAAATTCTTATTATGTCATTTATGATATTAATTTTTATCATATAGTCCTCCTTATTTAACTCCATACACCAAAAGCCAATTGAAGTTTGGAGAAGAACTGAAACCATCAATATGAAGTAAGGTGTGCCCGTTGCTTCTTTCTCTAACATACCAAAGACTCATCCACCCTTCACTTGTTGTGACCACCAATCTATTCCATGAATTTTGAATTGCACTATCAACACTTTCTGTGAACAGTTTTGTTGGAAGCATAATATGAGATTTTCCTCCATTTGACTGGTCACAAGCACCAATAATTATGTATCTATAATTTTTGATTGAGCCATTTAATTCGATATCTGTGTTTCTTGAAATTTGTGAAGATAATATTTGTTCAACATTTGCCCCATTTGTGCAAATTTGTTTCCATGGTTTCCAAGCCCCGTTCACATATTCTCTTCTATAAAAATAATCGGCTTCATTTGGGAAGACAAGTTGTGTAAACCATGATGCACCATTTATTCCACATGAATACACAACAGTTCCCCATGTTGCTTCCCCATTTGGCTGATTTAAAGTTGTGTTAACATAATAATAGGTTTTATTTTCTGTGATAACTGTGTTGATGTCTGACAATTCACCATAACCATATTTTTGACTGTTTATTTGATTCTGCAAATTTTCATCTGCAGCAACTCTTGAAGATGCTTCATTGTCAATTGCAGATTTCACTGCTTTGTTTTGAATGGCGTTTGTGCTTTGTGAAGAAAGAGAAGAATCAACAATTGGAATGCTTGGTTTGTTTTTGATAAATGAATCTTTTGATGAATCACTTTCATTCCAATCTGGTTGAACGTTTTTGTTTGCGCCCTCTTCAATTCCCAAAAGTTTTTGTTTTTCTGAAACCAAAAAACTTGCTGTTGTTTGATCTAGAATTGTTTTGTTTGAGTGGGTATGAAATGTTGATATTTGCCTTTTGATTGCTTCGATGCTTCTTTCATTTCTTTCAACGCCATCAGAGTTTTCACTAGACATTTTGTAGGCTTTTTTTGCAATATTATTCATCATTCAAACTCCAATTTTGCATCAATAATTTTTGCATCTGTCTCCAAACTCTTTACTGCAATTTTTAATTTTTCGCCTTTCAAGTTTGTGTTTACTCTTTTTGTGACATTAGATAGTAAAATATTATACTCAAACATTTTTTCATCAACAAACAATTTTATATTAAAATTTCCATAACCGTTTAGTGAAATTGATTTCAAAACTTTTGTGCCAGTTGGATAATTGCAACAATATGACTCCCACACTTTTTTCGTGCTTCCAAAAATGTTTCCAGAGTTTGATATTTGACCCAACTTGTTTTTATTCTCTCCATTAAAACAGCAAACAATTTTGTTTTCAATTCCATAATTTATTGTTGTTAGTTTTTTCACATCAACACCACGAATAACTTCAACTTTTTTTGTTTGAGTGTCAACAGAAATAATTGAATTATTTTCCATTTCCAAGCATGGGAACTCTTGCTGTTTTGTTTTGTCTAACATATTTAGTGCAACATAATATTTTCCATTGCAATAACACGCAACTAATTTATCATTTTTCATTTCAATCAAATTTTCAAAACCAAATTCCAAAAACTCAAAATCTATTCCATCAAAAACACAAATACCCTTTGAACTTAGCATATAAAATTTATCATCGCACACACAAATTGTGTTTTTAAATATTTGCGAAAAATCGAAACTAATTGTTTTATATGAAAACTCTTCGCCACAACCGCTGGACATAATTTTTGTTATGCCGTTTTGCCTAAAAGCATAAAGACAGCCATTGAGTTCCTTTAGTGCAAAGAAATCACCCAAGCCATCAGAAAAATTTAGGTAGTCACCAACAAATTGGGAACTAATCAAAGCGTCGGGACTTGTGTTGCTTGTCACAAACAATCTATGAGGTTTTTCCCTTGGAATTGCATACACTTTTCCATCATAAAAGATGGCATCTAAACTTGCTGGAATGTTTTGCGAAAATGAAGTGCTTGTGTTGGTCCACAAACAAGAACTATCTTGAGAATTTGTTGGAACAAACAAAAGATAATCTTTTTCATTTGCATATAGTTTTATAACGATTGGTTCATCATTAAACTCAACCCCAGAATATTCATGGAATGTGTTCATTGATGATTCAAATGGTGAAACATATAAAGCATTTGAATTGTTTTCTTTTGTTGCAAACAAAACAAAATATCCATATTTCTTTTTTGAATATGAGTCATAATAACTATAAAAATCACAATTCAAAATTTTTTCTATGTTATCATCAATAACATATGTTTTTGTGTGCTCTCCATCATAGCATACAGACAGTTCATTAACTCCAACTTCACCAAAAAGTTTGCCGTCTTTAACAGTAAAATTGAACATCATTTCAGCATCATCAAAACCATTTTCATTTCTATTTTTGTTTCCAGAAAAATATATTTTTTCAAATTTCATTATGCCCACTTCCTTGCCTTTATTTCTGGAATATATTTTTTTCTTTTGCATGCAGTTAATTCTTCATGAAACAATTTTTCCCAAACAGATGATTCATCAAACAATCCTCTTTTTAAATAGAAATTTGCAACTGTTCCAAGCATCAAAGCTCTCAAAGAAATGTTTTTGTTTTCCAAATCAAGTTCATCATTCAAAACTTGAACAACATCTGGTTGATATGTGTAAGTTATTTCAAACTCTCCATCATCACATTTTAGATATGTTGGATATGTTGAAAACTTGTGCAAAACCCCACTTTTATCTTTTATTCTAACAACATCAATAAGTGTTTTTGTTAAACTTGAATAGTTGAAAATTTTGTTTGAAACAACAATATCTTCTTTCATCTTTTGTGGCAAATATATGTAACAAATCGACATAACGCAATCGTTAACACTGCACAATAAATCATCAAAAACTTCTTTCTGTTCATCTGTGAAAGTGCTGCCTTCTGTTGTGATTAATGAGGTTAATAATATATCTTCTCTTTTTATATTTTTTAGTGATATTTCAATAACATCTTTTGCTTTCATTTTTTCTCCTTTTAAGCCCATCTTGTTTTGTAGGCATCATCAAAGTTAATTTCATCATGTGATTTTGAATAAGAAAACATTTCTTTTGCTTTGAATTCACACAAGTCATCAATTTGTCTTTTGCTTTCCTTTTCAATTTTTTCATTTGTTTCATCAATTTCTTTCAAAATTTTTTCATAGTTTTCTCTTCTTGTTTTTAGTGTTAAGCCAACAGTTCTTGAATCAAGTGTTTTTGTTGGCACTGTTAAACAATAGGTGTTTTTTTGTTTTGATGAGTGAACTTCATATTTTTTCTTTTGAGTGTTATAGACAACAAAATAAGATTCATCAATTTCTTTTAGCCTTTTTGTTATATCAAAGACATCTTCAAAAATTCTTATAAGCATAAACCTTCCCCTTCCCCACATTTTGTCCTTTTTTCTCATTATGAAATCACAAGTTTTGCTTGAGCGCCTGGGCGTGCACAAACAAGTTCTGCATATTTCACAAGTGTTGCTGTGTGAGTTGGGTATCCTTCTTTTTGTCTTAGGATTTGACCTTTGTCATTTTCAATCCAAGCCCAATCACCAAGTTCGTGAATTTTGAAATCTTCACTATTTAGAAAATAAATTGTTTTTGAATCAATGAATTTTTCTGCCAAAAATGGAATTCCATTAAATGTGATTGCAGTGTATCCTCCACACAAAACTGTGAAATCAACATTCAACTTATTGTTTTGGAAAAGTCCTTGATATGCTCTTCTCGCATCATATGCTCCGCAAATAAAGTTGATTTCTGAACCAGACTTTTCTTCTGCTTCATCAATTGCTCCCATCATGTCCATTTCTGTTAGACTGAGTGTTGTTTTTGAAATTGGTTTCAAAAATGGATAGTCTTGTTTTGAAACACCATAAATGGTTGGAATACTGTTATCAAAAATCGCTCCCAAACCAGTTATTTCTTTATCTTTGCTACCAGCAGAATATAAAGTTGTTGTTTTTGTGCTATCAGCCATACTAGATGTGCAAGCATCAAATAATGTGAGTGTTTTTGTTCCATAGTCGATTGAAACAATTTTTGTGCTGTGAGAAAATGTTCCGTCAACATAGACATCAACCTTCTGACCAACCATCACATTTTGAAGTTTATCAACAACAAAAGTGTAAGCTCCTGAGGCTGTTGCAAGCCCTGTTGCCAGTTCCCCGCTTCCATTACCATATAGCATTCTTGCAAAACTCCACTTTGAAGACTCACAAAGACCTTCCATTTCTGCAGACAAAAGATTAACAAATGCTCCTGCATCATTATTTGATGCCTTGAGTGCTTTGTCGGTTATTTCAATTGTTCCATACAAATTTTTTAGAGTGCTTTCAAACAAAAGATATTTGTTTTCTGAAGCAAGAGGAAGAGAACCGCTTTCTGTTCCAGCACCAATTCCTCCATTAACTCCATATGGAACAAGCCTTTTCACAAGTTTTCCAACAACATCTTGACTTGTTTTTTCAAGTTCCGCCAAAAATGGATGTGTTTTTGTGTTTAATTGATTTGCAACAACATCTAAATACATTGTTTTCAGTGCTGCATTTGCTGAATTTATTGTTACCATATTCTAATTTTCCTCCTACGCAATATTTGATATTTTTCCTTGTGCTCCAGGTTTTGAGCAAACAAGTTCGGCATATTTCACAAGTGTTGCAACAAAACTTGCATAGCCTTGTTTTTGTTTTAGAATTGAACCATCTTCGTTTGTTAGCCATTCCCAATCACAAAGTCTGTGAACAGCAAAGTCGTTTGTGTTCAATGCATACAAAACTCCACTTGGGCAGAACTTGTCGCCAACAAGAGGAATTCCGTTGTATGAAAGTGCTTTGTAGCCACCCTTTATGATATTTGTTTCAATGTTTTTTGAAAGAGGTCTCAAAACGGACGCAAACTGTCTTTTTGTTTCATTTGTTGTGACAATTAAGTTCATTTTGTTTCCTGTTCTTGTTTCCACTTCATCTAAAACACTTTGAAGAACCATTTCGTTAAAACTTTCTCCAACAGACATTTGACGTAAATAACTTACCAAAAATGGATAAGACGATCTATCAACACCATAGATTAAACCAGATTGAGCAAAAACTTTTTCTAGCCCAGTGATTTCTTCACCCTTGCTGTTTTGCACATAAATTGTGTAATTACTTGCATTGTTTACAAATGCAGTTGTGAGAGTTTGATCTGTTGTGATTGTTTTGTTTGTTCTATCAACAGAGTTAATCCTAGCTCCACCCATCACAAGAGTTGCACCATTATAGAAATCAACAACCAAACCTTCAATTAGATTTTGAGTGCTTTGAACAGTTATCACACCAGTTGATTTAACCGCAGACACAACAGAAGTTAATGCTCCTGTTCCGTCTCCATACATCATTCTTCCAAGGTTAAACTTTGAAGAATTTAACAGTCCCTCCATCTCAGCAGACAAAAGGTTCACAAACGCCCCAGCATCATCATTTGATGCTTTGATTGCTTTGTCGGAAATTTCAATTGTT